>JBOGHQ010000255.1:0-2645 GCA_050744785.1 Acidimicrobiales bacterium
CACCACAGGGGCGAAGGCCTCGAAGGCGTCGCCCGGAACGGCCCAGTAGCTGAAGCCGAACTCCTCCCGGCGCCGCTCGAGGGTGGCGCAGATCTCATCGACGCTCCCGACCAGGGCGATGGGCACGTCGAGGGCTTCCTCCGGCGTGATCCCGAAGCCGGGCGCCACCGCCCGGGCCGTGGCCCACCGGTCCACGCCGACCAGGCAGAAGGCGGTGTTGCACTGGAGCTCGAGCTCGTCGAAGCGGTCCCCCGCCGCCTCCTTCACCCACGCCACCCGCTCGTGGAACCGGGCCGCCAAGGCCGACCGGGCTGCGTCCGGGCCGACGGCCCCGGCCGCCAGGCTGGTGTTGAACCCCACGATGTCGGCTTCCCGCGCCGCCACGCCGAGGACCTTCCGGCTCCCCCCGGCCACCATGATGGGCGGGTGGGGCGCCTGGACCGGGCGGGGCCACCCGCTGGCCCGGTCGAGGCGGTAGTGGTGGCCGTCGAAGGTGGCCGGCTGGCCCGACCACAGCCCCTTGACCACCTGCACCGCCTCCTCCAGCCGCTCCACCCTGGTGTGGGGTGGGTCGAACGCCAGGCCGTGCGCGACGTAGTCCGACGCCAGCCACCCAGCGCCGATGCCGAGCTCGAGCCGTCCCTCGGACACCAGGTCCAACGTGGCCATCTCCTTGGCCAGCACGGCCGGGTGGCGGAAGTCGTTGTCGAAGACGAGGGCGCCGATGCGGATGGTGGTGGTGGCGGCCGCGGCCGCGGTCAGGCCGACCAGCGGCCCCCACTGGTCGTCGAGATGGTCGGGCATCCAGAAGGTGGCGTAGCCGAGGTCCTCGGCCGCCTTGGCCCGCTCCCGCCACGTCCGCCCATCGGCGGCGGAGGCGAACTGGGCGCCGAACCGGAAGGGGCGTAGGCCCATCGCCTCACCCTATTGGGGTCGGTGGACCAGCGCGCCGTCCCTTAGGCTTGTGGTCGTGGAACGGGCATGGACGCCCACCAGCTGGCGCGACTTCCCGGCCGCCCAGCAACCGGACTGGCCCGACGAGGCCGCGCTGGAACGCGCCCTCAAGCAGCTGGGCAGCCTGCCGCCGCTGGTGTTCGCCGGCGAGGCCCGGCATCTGACGGCGTCGCTGGCCGCTGCGGCAGAGGGCAAGGCGTTCGTGCTACAGGCCGGCGACTGTGCCGAGTCCTTCGGCGACTTCTCGGCCGACGCCATCCGCGACAAGCTCAAGGTGATCTTGCAGATGGCGGTGGTCCTCACCTACGGCGCCGGCGTGCCCGTGGTCAAGGTCGGGCGCATCGCCGGCCAGTTCGCCAAGCCCCGCTCCTCTCCCACCGAGTTGGTGGGCGACACCGAGCTTCCGTCGTTCCGGGGCCACATCGTCAACAGCGACGCCCCGGACCTGGCGGCGCGGGTCGCCGACCCGCAGCGCCTCATCGGCGCCTACCACCAGTCGGCGGCCACCTTGAACCTGCTGCGAGCCTTCACCAAGGGCGGCTTCGCCGACCTCAGCCAGGTGCACGTGTGGAACCAGCAGTTCGTGGCCAGTAGCACCGAGGGGCGGCGCTACGAGGTGATCGCCTCCGAGATCGAGCGGGCCATGCGGTTCATGAAGGCGTGCGGCATCTCGGTGGAGTCGGAGGCCAAGCTGCAGGAGGTCGACTTCTACACCTCCCACGAGGCCCTCCTCCTCGGCTACGAGGAGGCCCTCACCCGCCTCGACTCGCTCAGCGGCGACTGGTACGACTGCTCGGCCCACATGCTGTGGGTGGGCGACCGGACCCGGGAGCCGGACGGCGCCCACGTGGAGTTCCTGGCCGGCGTGCACAATCCAGTGGGGTGCAAGCTCGGGCCGAGCACCACGGCCGACGACGTACTTTCCCTGTGCGAGCGGCTCGACCCGGACCGCATCCCCGGCCGGCTCACCTTCATCTCCCGCATGGGCGCCGAGCGGGTGGGCGATCTGCTCCCGCCCCTCCTGCGGGCCGTGCGGGAGTCCGGTCACCCGGTGGTGTGGTCCTGCGACCCCATGCACGGCAACACCTTCATCAGCCCGAGCGGCCGCAAGACCCGCCACTTCGACGACGTCATGGCCGAGATCGAGGCCTTCTTCGCCGCCTGCCGTTCCGAAGCCACGTGGCCGGGCGGCGTCCACATCGAGCTCACCGGCGACGACGTCACCGAGTGCCTGGGCGGCGCCGAGGAGATCTTCGACCTCGAGCTGCGCTACACCAGCGCCTGCGACCCCCGCCTCAACGGCCGCCAGTCCCTCGACCTGGCCTTCCGCGTCGCCGAGCTACTCCGCGCCTGATTCGACTTCTGAACCCTCACAGGCCGCATATCGGACCTGAGGGTGCAGAAAGCGTCGAAAGACCTTGTCGGCCGACGAGCGACGCGGTAGAACCGCGCCGGTGCGGAAGCTCGACGAACTGTTGATAGCGGCCGTACTCCTCACCTCGGCCGCCTGCGGCGGAGGGAACGGTGCCGACGACCCCGACCCCACGGTCCCCACGTCGGCGCCCACGTCCACCACCGCCACCACGGTCGCCGCCGACGACCCCTTCGCCGTGCCGGAGCAGATCGACGCCGCCTACGTGGACCGTGTCCTGGTCGAGCTCAACCGTGTCTACGGCGACGTGGTGCGAAAG
>JBOGHQ010000256.1:0-3526 GCA_050744785.1 Acidimicrobiales bacterium
GCGCGCCACGGGGCGGCTCCTGGCCGCCTTCGCCGCCTTCGCCGTGGTGGCCAGCGCCGCCGCCCTCCTGGGCGCCCTGGGCGCCCGCACCTCGGTCGACGACGGCGTCCGGGCGGCACGGGACGGGCTCGCCGCGGTGGAGCGCTCCGACCGGGAGGGCGCGGCCCGAGGTTTCGCCGCCGCCGCCGCCGCCTTCCGCAAGGCCGACGACTCCATCGGTGCGTGGTGGGCCCGCCCCGCCCTCGTCGTCCCGGTCGTGGGCCACCACGCCAAGGCTCTCCGCGCCCTGGCGTCGTCGGGCGCCGACCTCTCCGGCGTCGGGGCAAGGGCGGCGCGCGAGGCCGATCCCGAGTCGCTGCGGCTCACCGACGGAGCGATCGACCTCGACGCCCTCGCCGAGGTGCGCCGTCCCGTCGAGGCGGCCATGGCCTCGCTGGATCGCAGCCGTGACGCTTTGCACGACGCCGACTCGCCCTGGTTGGTCCGCCCCGTCGCGGAACGGCTGGAGGAGCTGACCAGGCGGGTCCGGTCGGCCTCGGCCAGCACTCGCACGGCGGTGCTAGCCCTGCGTCACCTACCCGGGCTGCTCGGCGCCGATGGTCCCCGTCGTTACTTCGTGGCCGTCCAGACGCCGGCCGAGAGTCGCGCCGGCGGCGGGCTGCTCGGGAACTTCAGCGAGGTGGTCGCCGAGAACGGCCGCATCAGCCTCACTCGCTTCGGTCGCCACGAGGATCTCAAGCTGGGTGGTGACGGAGCGGGCCGGCGCCTCAGCGGTCCCTCGGAGTATGTCCGCCGGTTCGCCGCCACTCAGCCTGCCAGGTTCTGGAACGTCAATCTGACGCCCGACTTCCCGACCATCGCGACGATGATCGAGGAGCTCTACCCCCAATCCGGCGGGAGCGAGATCGACGGCGTACTGAGCGTGGACCCCTACGCCTTCGCGGCCCTTCTCGAGCTGGTGGGGCCCCTGCCCGTGCCGGGCCGAGACGAGCCGCTCACGGCCGAGAATGCAGCACGCGTCCTGCTTCACGAGCAGTACCTGCAGTTCGGGGAGCGGGGCGAACCGGAGCGACAGGACTACCTGGGCAACGCCACCCGTCAGCTCTTCGCACGCCTGACCACCAGCACCCTTCCGCCGCCGCGGGCCATCGCCGACGCCCTGGCTCCCGTGGTGGCCGGCCGCCACCTGCAGCTGGCCAGCACCCGGGCGGCCGAGCAACGCTTCTTCGACCACATCGGGGCGGCCGGCGCCGTGCCGCCCGTGCGTGGCGACTTCCTCGGCGTCGTCACCCAGAACTACAACGGCAACAAGATCGACTGGTTCCTCCACCGCTCCTACCGCTACGAGGTCGACTACGACCCTGGCAGCGGCCGGGTGTCCAGCCGGCTCGAAGTCACGCTGCGGAACGAGGCGCCGGCCCAGGGATTGCCGCCTTCGGTGATCAGCTACGGCGGGGCCCTGGTCCCCACCCAGCCGGCCACCGAGGACGGTGAGAACCTCATGCTGGTCTCGGTGTACACCCCGCTCCTCCTGGACGGGATGACCGTCGACGCCACGGCCGTGGAGCCGTCGGAGGAGAACGAGCTGGGCCGGCGAGTCTACTCGACGATGGTGTCGGTCCCCTCCCAGACGGCCCGGGTCGTGCGGGTGGAGCTCGCCGGGCGGGCCCGTGCCGAGGGCGGGTACCGCCTCGACGTGCTCCGCCAACCCATGGTCAGGCCCGACGAGGCTGCGGTGGCAGTGTCCTTCGGCGGCGGCTGGCAGGTGGAGTCGGCCCAGGGCCTCGAGCCGGGCCGCCCGGGCGAGGCCTCGGCGACGGTCACCTTGGACCGGAACCGGACGTTCCGGGCCGGGCTGGAGCGATCGGCCGACACGCTGCTCGACCGGCTTCGGCGGGGCCGATGACCGCCGACGGCTGCGTAGCGTGCACGACGAGCAGGATGCACCTCGACAATCGCCACGCTATGCGTCAGAATGGGGACCGTCGCTCCGAAGGGTGGGGGTTCACCATGACGCGTAGGTTCTCGCTGGCAGTTGCGGTCATGATCGCCGCAACCTGGATCTTGATTCCGAGCCTGGCGTCGGCCCAGGAGGCCTCGCCTCCGGCGGTCCTGCCCCAGGTCCTCGAACAGGCCCCTGAGTTGCCCCGCACGGGTTCCGATCCCTTCCCGCTGCTCGTCGTGGCGCTGGCCCTGGTGGCCGTGGGTGCCGTGCTGGTGCTGGGCGCTCGGAAGCGCCGCACCGCCGACGCCGCCACGGCCTAGCTAGTTCGCCTCGTCTCCCGAACAGGTCCCGAGCACAGGGCCGAGCGGCCCGCGTGCTCGGGCCTCTGCTCGTCGCGCGCCGGCTCAGTGGCGCCGGGCCTCGCTCACGACCGCGAACCCGGTGAGGACCAGGGCCAGGCCCAGCGCCGCCAGGTAGCCGACCTCCAGGCCGGTGGACGCCAGCGCGGCCGGCTGCTGCTCGTTGCCGGCGCCAGCGGCCAGCACCTGGGGCGGCGCGGTCGTGGTGGTGGCACTGTCGGCCGCGGCCGCCACCGTGGTGGTGGTGGCCGGCACCGTGGTTGTGGTGGTGGTGGTGCCCGCCGTGGTGGTGGTGGTGGCGGCCGTGGTGGTCGTGGTGGCGGCCGTGGTCGTGGTGACCTGGGCCGCCGTCACGGTGATGACGCCCGACATGCCGATGCCACCCGGTGCGCCGTGGATCTTGCAGTAGTAGCGGATCGTGCCGGGGGTGTTGAAGGTCCGGCTGAAGGTCTGGCCCGCGGCCAGGTTCCCGGAGTCGAACGAGCCGTCGTCGGCGGTCACGGTGTGGACGCGGGAGCCCGGTTGGGCCCACACCACGCTGTCCCCGGCCACGGCCGACGCGGCCTGCGGCTCGAAGACGTTGTCGGCCACCGTGACGTTGACGGTGGCGGCCATGGCCGGTCCCACGTGGGCCAGGGCCAGCACGGCGACGAGGGCCAGCAGGGCGGCGGCGGTGCGCAGTCTGGGCATGCCGTCCAGTACGCACGGTCACTGCCAATCGGTTCAATCCGTACCGGTCGGACTGGTCGTGCTGGTTCGGCTGGACCGGGGGACCGACCGCAGCACCACCGGCCCGGTGCGGCGGGGGTCGCCGTCGTCGGGCTCCAGGGTGATCTCGATCCGCGGGTACCGGGAGGGGTCGGCGGCGGTGGTCATGCGCACCGTGGTGCCGGTGCCGGCGCCGGCCACGGTGAAGGTGCCGGCCGAGAGCCGTGCCGGCTGGTCGGCGGTGTCGCCCTCCCCCACGTACCAGCATTCGTAGAACGAGCCGGTCGGCGGCGCCTCCAGGCCCTTCACGGCCAGCTCCACCGTGATGCCCTGGTCGCTGCGGCGCAGCGTGGCCACGGTGTCGGTGGCGGCACCGTCGGCGCTCACCAGCGCGATGCGGCGCCCGCCGCCGTCCCCTGAGCCGGTGAGGGCCGCCGCCGCCACCACTGCCGCCAGCGCGGCTGCGGCCAGCCCGCCGACCAGCACCCCGCGCCGGCGGCGGCCATACCTGCGC
>JBOGHQ010000257.1:0-3369 GCA_050744785.1 Acidimicrobiales bacterium
GTTCCGAGCCGAAACTTCGGCCGTAGACTGGGGGTGTATGGGTGCTGCTGACGATTCCGCTCGGACCGGGACGCCTCGGGTGAAGCGGGGGCTGGCCGAGATGCTGCGGGGCGGCGTGATCATGGACGTCGTCACGCCCGAGCAGGCCAAGGTGGCCGAGGATGCCGGCGCGGTGGCGGTCATGGCCCTGGAGCGGGTCCCCGCCGACATCCGCCGCGACGGCGGGGTGGCCCGAATGAGCGACCCGTCCATGATCGAGCAGATCATGGCCGCCGTCACCGTCCCGGTGATGGCCAAGGCCCGCATCGGCCACTTCGCCGAAGCGCAGGTGCTCGAGGCCCTCGGTGTGGACTTCATCGACGAGAGCGAGGTCCTCACCCCCGCCGACCACGCCCATCACATCCACAAGTGGCCCTTCACCGTGCCGTTCGTCTGCGGCGCCACCGACCTGGGCGAGGCCCTGCGCCGCATCTCGGAGGGGGCGGCCATGATCCGCTCCAAGGGGGAAGCGGGTACTGGTGACGTGCAGGAGGCGGTGCGCCACCTCCGGTCCATCGTGGGCGACCTGAAGAAGATCACCACCGCCGATCCCAGCGAGCTGTACGGCTGGGCCAAGCGGCTCCAGGCGCCGGTCGGGCTGGTGCAGGAGATCGCCGAGACGGGGCGGCTGCCGGTGCCGCTCTTCTGCGCCGGCGGGCTGGCCACCCCGGCCGACGCCGCCCTCGTCATGCAGCTCGGGGCCGAGGCCGTGTTCGTCGGTTCGGGCATCTTCAAGTCCTCCGACCCGCCCCGCATGGCCACCGCCATCGTGGAGGCCACCACCCACTACCGCGACGCCGCCATCGTGGCCAAGGTCAGCCGGGGCCTGGGCGAGGCCATGCGAGGCCTCGACGCGGCCACGGTCGACCTCAAGCTGGCCGACCGCGGCTGGTAGCCGCAGTGACCACGGGACGGCCTCCAGGTGGCGCAGAAGATCGGCGTCCTGGCCCTCCAGGGCGACGTGGCCGAGCACGCCTCGGCACTGGCTGACTGCGGCGCCCACGTCGTCGAGGTCCGCTCGCCAGGTGATCTGGCCGCCGTCGACGGCCTGGTGCTGCCCGGTGGCGAGTCCACCACCATGTCGATGTTGTTGGAGCGGGCCGGGCTGTTCGATCCCTTGGCCACCCGGCTCGATGAGGGGATGCCCGCTTTCGGCACCTGCGCCGGCATGATCCTGCTGGCCGCCGACGTCCTCGACGGCCGGCCCGACCAGCGCAGCTTCGGGGCCATCGACGTCGACGTCCGGCGCAACGCCTTCGGCCGCCAGGTGCAGTCCTTCGAGGCGCCCCTGGAGGTGGCCGGGCTGCCCGGCACCGGCCCCTTCGACGCCGTGTTCATCCGGGCCCCCGCCGTGGAGCGGGTCGGCCCCGCCGTCGAGGTGCTGGCCGACGTCGACGGCCGGCCCGTGCTGTGCCGCCAGGGCCCGGTCCTGGCCGCCGCCTTCCACCCGGAGCTGTCGGAGGACCTGCGTCTCCACCGGCTGTTCCTCGACTCCTGCGAGGGGAGATAGATGTCCGGACATTCCAAGTGGGCGACCATCAAGCACAAGAAGGGTGCCCAGGACAAGGCCCGCGGCAAGCTCTTCGCCAAGCTGATCCGCCAGGTGGAGGTGGCGGCCCGGGAGGGGGGCGGTGATGTGACCGCCAACGCCACCCTGCGCACCATGGTCCACAAGGCCAGGGACGCATCGGTGCCGATGGACACGATCGATCGGGCCGTCAAGCGGGGGACGGGCGAGCTGGAGGGAGTCCGCTACGAGCCCGTCAACTACGAGGGCTACGCCCCGGGCGGGGTGGCGCTCATCGTCGAGTGCCTCACCGACAACCGCAACCGCACCGGCGCCGAGATCCGTTCCACCTTCACCCGCAACGGCGGGTCCATGGCAGAGCCGGGCGCGGTGGCGTGGCAGTTCCACCGCCAAGGCGTGATCACCCTGCCCAAGTCGGCGGGCGGGGAGGAGGACCTCATGATGGCGGCCCTGGAGGCGGGCGCCGACGACCTCTCCGACCTGGGCGAGGTGTGGCAGCTCACCTGCGCGCCGGGTGACCTCGGCACCGTCCGCAAGGCGCTCGAGGACAGCGACATCCCGGTGGAGTCATCGGACCTCGTGCTGAACCCCACCACCGTGGTCCCCATCGAGGAGGAAGGGGAGGCCCGGCGGGTGCTCAAGCTGATCGACCTGCTCGAGGAACACGACGACGTCCAGAACGTCTACGCCAACTTCGACATCCCGGATCACCTCATCGAGATGGTCGAGGCATAGCCCGACCGAACATCCGATAGTTGGTAGGATCATCGGTATGGCGAAGGCCAAGGTGTCCGTGACCGTCGACCCGTCCAAGCTGGCCCAGGCCCGCGCCCTCCTCGGCGCACCGACGGTGTCCGAGCTCATCGCGGTCGCACTGGACCGTCTCATCGTGGAGGAGCTCGAGCGCCGGCACGTCGCCGGGTACGTCGACCATCCGCAGACCGAGGAGGAGGAAGCCTGGGCCGAGGTTGGGCGCCATCCCTCCCACCTCGCCGACGAGGTCGACTGGGCCGCGCTGTACGGCGTGGGGCGAAGGGCATGACCGTTGCGCTCCCGCGGCGAGGTGAGGTCTGGCTGGCCGACCTGCCCGGCGACAAGGTCCGCCCGGTGGTGGTGCTGACCAGGGAACGGGTGATCCGCCACCTGCACGCGGTGATCGTGGCGCCGGTGACGTCGACGGTTCGCGGTATCCCGAGCGAGGTGCCGCTGGCGGAAGGCGAGGGCCTCCTGCTTCGGTCGGTCGCCAACTTCGACAGCCTGCAACTCGTGCCGCGCACCCGCCTCCTTCGGCGCGTCGGCGCGCTCTCCCCGACGAAGCTCTCGGACGCCTGTCGCGCCCTCAGCTTCGCCGTCGCCTGCTGAACACGACCCACCTGGTTGTGACGATCCCCGACCGCATCATCGAACTGGTCGAGGCGTCGTCGGCAGCGGCCGGGATCGACCCCGGCCGAGGGTCAAAACGCGCTCCAGGCGGGTGCTCGAAGTGGCGGCTACGCAGGGATCAGGTCGGCCCGGCGAGCGTGCGCCTCGTCGCTGCGCAGCACCGGCACTCCAGCCACCGCCATCGCCCGATCCTGGACCTCGAAGGCGGCAGTGAACGCAGCTCGGGCATCGGGCGCCTCGACGACGATGTAGAACTCGACCTCCGCCGTCTCGAGGTTGACCGACACGTCGGCCTCCAGGTCGTGAAGATCGGCAAGCGCCTGGAGCTGGACCACCGGCACGTCGCCGGTTACGCCGAACTGGGCCGAACTGTACTGCCGTGCCGCGCCCGTCCTGGCGCGAGAAGGCCCCGCCGGTAG
>JBOGHQ010000258.1:0-5008 GCA_050744785.1 Acidimicrobiales bacterium
AGCCGAGCCCGAGGCGGTGCCCCAGGCCGAGCCCGAGGAGCCGGCCGGGGGACCGCTCGTGGCCGCTGGCCCGGTGGTCATCGGCCCTGCCCGCCGGGGCCCGGCCCCACCGGCCCGGCCCCGGCCGCCTCAGGACGGCGACGGCTAATCTCTGGCCTGCGGGGGCCTCGGGACGTGGGGCCCCCACCCCTCGATGCCCGCTCCGCCACCCCGCCGGCCCCCGGCAACCAGACGCAGCTGGATCTGGCGCTACCGGCGCCTACTCTTCCTCGTCACGCTGCTGGTCTTCACCACCCTGTCGGGGTCGGCCTACCTGCTGGTGCGGGTGCCGTTGCCCCCCGAGCTGCCCCAGGACCAGACCACGATCCTCACCGACGTCCACGGCGCCCGGCTGGCGTCGCTGGACTCGGGGGAGAACCGGGTCCCGGTCCAGCTCGAGCAGGTCCCCCAGGTGGTGATCGACGCCGTGCTGGCGGCCGAGGACAGGGAGTTCTTCGACCACCCCGGGGTCGACCCCGTCAGCATCCTCCGGGCCACGTGGGCCGACGTCCGGGGCAAGGCCCTCCAGGGCGGCTCCACCATCACCCAGCAGTACGTCAAGAACGTCTACCTCACCGGCGAGCGCACCCTCACCCGCAAGCTGAAGGAGGCGGTGCTGGCGGTGAAGCTGGAGCGCAAGTACGACAAGCGGGAGATCCTCGAGCGCTACCTCAACACGATCTACCTGGGGCGGGGCGCCTACGGCGTCCAGGCCGCGTCCCGCAGCTACTTCGGCAAGGACGTGGGCGAGCTGGGGCTCCGGGAGGCTGCCTACCTGGCCGGCCTCATCCGGTCGCCCGAGGCCGCTGACGCCAACAAGGCGCCCAAGGCAGCCGAGGCCCGCCGGGCTCGCGTCCTGCGGGCCATGGAGAGGGCCGGTGTCATCAAGGAGGCCGACCGGCTGGCGGTGGAGAAGGAACCGGTGGCGGCCTACGTGGCCGCTCGGGAGCTTTCCGAGACCACCTTCGCCCGGCCCGACAAGGGCACGCAGTACTTCGTGGAGTACGTGCGGCGCCAGCTGGAAACCCAGTACGGGAACTCGGCGCTGTACTCGGGGGGGCTCCGGGTGAGGACCACCCTGGACCTCACCATGCAGGCGCAGGCGTACGACGCCGTCCATGGCTACCTGGACCGCCCCGACGACCCGGCTGCGGCCCTGGTGGCCGTCGACGCCAACGGCGACGTGAAGGCCATGGTGGGCGGCCGCAACTGGGACGCCCCCGACCCCTACGCCAAGGTCAACCTGGCGGTGGGCAAGGAGGGGGGCGGCACCGGCCGCCAGCCTGGCTCGACCTTCAAGCCCTTCGTGCTGGCCGCCGCCCTGCGGCAGGGCTTCAGCGTGGAGTCGGTCCTCCCCGGGCCGCCCGAGGTCGTCTTCCCCAAGGCCAACCAGGGCAAGGACTACGTGGTCAGGAACTTCGAGGACGCCGACTTCGGCCCGTCGGTCAGCCTCGTCGACGCCACCCGCAACTCCGTCAACACCGTCTACGCCCAGCTCATCAAGGCGGTGGGGCCGGCCCGGGTAGCGGAGGTGGCCCACCTGGCCGGCATCACGTCACCGCTGGTGGAGAACGTCTCGCTCACGCTGGGCACCTCCGAGGTCTCGGTCCTCGAGCTGGCCGGCGCCTACTCCACCTTCGCGGGCCGGGGGGTCCACGTCGAGCCCCGCGTCATCCTGGAGGTCACCACCGCCGCCGGCCGCGTCCTGCAGCGCCCCCGCCCGCCCGCCCGGTCCCGGGTGCTGGACCGCAACGTGGCCGACGTGGTGAACCTCTGCCTCCAGAAGGTCGTTCAGGAAGGGTCGGGGACCTCGGCCCGGTTCGGGAAGCCCTTCGCCGGCAAGACCGGCACCACCCAGGAGTTCGGCGACGCCTGGTTCGTGGGCTACACGCCCGCCCTCACCACCGCGGTGTGGATGGGCTACCCCGAGGGCAACACCCGCAAGATGACCAACGTGCGGGGCCGGGAGGTCAACGGGGGCTCCTTCCCAGCCATCCTGTTCCGTCGCTTCATGTCGGCCGCCACCAAGGACGTGGACACCGGCACCTTCCCCCCCGCCAACACCTCCCGCGGCAAGACCTTGAAGCCGCCCTCCGGCGTGCTGCTGCCCACCACCACCACCTCGTCCACCGCCGCCCCGCCGCAGGCCGACGCACCGCCCGCCAGCACGTCGCCGTCCACGGCGCCGCCCAGCACAGCCGCCCCGCCCACCACCAAGCCGCCAGAGACGCCCACCACCACCGGGCTCCTCGGTCTGATCGGCCCCGGCCCCTGAGATGTCGAGGGCCCTCAGGCCCGCTCGTCCACCACCTCGTGGGCCCGCTCCGCCCGGCAGGTGAAGCACCACAGCTCGGTGGGCTCGCCGTCCCTCGGCCCGTCGGTGCCGGCGCCGCGCACCAGGGCCAGTTCTTCGTCCTCGCCCCCGCAGCTCTCGCAGACCCGCTCCACCGCGGCCGACAGTACCCGGGACCTACACTGGAGGCGACCGCCGGCAGCCCGACCCGGGCGCTGGACGGGGAGGAGGCACCATGACGGCCACCAGCCCTTCGGAGGTCACCGTGCCCACCGTGCGCGCTCGCAAGGTGCGCCCCGGCGCCGAACCAGCGCCCCCGCTGGTGATGATCACCGCCTACGACACCCCGACGGCGCGCATCGCCGACGAGGCCGGCGTCGACCTCATCCTGGTGGGCGACTCGGTGGCCATGGTGGTGCTGGGCTACGAGGACACGCTGCAGGTCACCGTCGAGGACATGGCCCACCACACCGCCGCCGCGGCCCGGGCCCGCCCCCGGGCCCTGCTCGTGGCCGACATGCCGTGGCTGAGCTACCACCTCGGGGCCGAGGACGCCGTCCGCAACGCCGGCCGGCTGGTGCGGGCCGGGGCGGGGGCGGTGAAGCTGGAGGGGGGCCGGAAGCGGCTCCCGGTGGTGGAGGCCCTCCTGGCCGCCGAGATCCCGGTCATGGGCCACCTGGGCCTCACGCCCCAGTCCGTCCACGCCCAGGGGGGCTACAAGGTGCAGGGCAAGGACGCCGGCGCCGCCTCGGCCCTGGTGGAGGACGCCCGGGCCCTGGCGGCGGCCGGCTGCTTCGCCATCGTGCTGGAGGGGGTGCCGGCGCCGGTGGCCAAGCTGGTCACCGAGGCCGTGGACGTGCCCACCATCGGCATCGGCGCCGGCCCGTGGTGCGACGGCCAGGTGCTGGTGTTCCACGACGTGGTGGGGCTGGAGGACCGGGTGCTGCCCCGCTTCGTCCGTCGCTACGCCTCGCTCAAGGCCGACGCAGTGGCCGCCCTGGCCGCGTTCTCGGCCGACGTGCGGTCCCGACGCTTCCCCAGTGAGGCCGAGAGCTACCGGCTGGGGGACGAGGCCGCCGCCGCGCTGGGTCTTCGCGGTGGTGCTAGCAAGACGGCGTGAGCGGGGCCCACGCGAGGAGGCGCGCCGGCCGGGCGTGGCGACTGGTGGGCTGGGCTGTGGTGGTCCTGGCGGTGCTGGCCCTCACCGCCTTCCTGACGGTGGGGGCCAACGGGCCCGAGGACCCCATCCTCGGCGGCATCCCCGGCTTCGGTGAGGTGGCCTTCCGGGTCGCCCCTGCCGGGGGCGGCCCACCCACGTCGGCGGAGTTCTGCGCCCTCCTTGCCGCCGACGACACCCAGCGGGCCAGGGGCCTCATGGGGCGGCGGGACCTGGCCGGCTTCGACGCCATGGTCTTCCGTTTCGACCAGGACCACACCGGCGCGTTCATCATGCGCAACGTCCCGGTGCCGCTCAGCATCGCCTGGTTCGACTCGAGCGGCGCCTTCGTGTCCTCCACCGACATGCCGCCCTGCCCCGACCAGGAGGGCTGCCCCGAGTACGCGGCGGCGGGGCCCTACCGGCTGGCGGTCGAGACGCTCCAGGGCGGGCTGGAGCCGCTGGGCCTCGGGCCAGGCAGCCGGATGGACGTGGGCGGTCCCTGCGGTGGGTAGCCGGTCCCTGGGGTGGGCCGGCGTCGATGTCACACCTCGATGTGAGACTCGTCTCGTGGAAACCCCGCCGCCCTCGGCTACGCTGGCGCAGTTCACCGAAGCCCTGCCCCGGGCCCACCGGGGCCCCGAGCGCGACGCGCGCCGGGTCCAGAGGGAGGAGTGGCCCTTGCGGCCGTACGAAGTCATGGTCATCCTCGACGCCGCCTTGGAGGAGGACGTCCTCCGGGCCAGCATCGACCGGGCCACGGCCCTGATCTCGGCCGGCGGCGGGAGCCCCGGCCAGGTCGACCGGTGGGGCAAGCGGCGCTTCGCCTACGAACTGCACCACCGCTGGGAGGGGTACTACGTCTTGATCGAGGCGTCGGCCGAGCCGGCCACCATGGCCGAGCTGGACCGCATGCTGTCCCTGGCCGACGAGGTCATCCGCCACAAGGTGATCCGCCTGCCCGACGTCGTGGCCAACCGGGCTCGCCCGGCCACCGCCACCGCACCCAGCGGAGCGGCTGCCGACAACGGCAGCCAGAGCGCGAAGGAGAGCGAGCAATGAGCAACGGCAATACCGTCACCCTGGTGGGCAACATCACCCGGGACCCCGAACTGCGCTTCACGCCGAGCGGCCAGGCCACGGCCAGCTTCGGCCTGGCCGTCAACCGGCGCTGGCAGGACCGCCAGAGCGGCGAGTGGCAGGAGGCGACCTCGTTCTTCGACGTGGTCTGTTGGCGGGAGATGGCCGAGAACGCGGCCGAGTCGCTGTCCCGGGGCGCCCGGATCATCGTCACCGGCCGGCTGGAGCAGCGCTCGTGGGAGAGCCAGGAGGGCGAGAAGCGCTCCAAGGTCGAGGTGGTGGCCGACGACATCGGCCCCAGCCTGCGGTGGGCCACGGCGGCCATCACCAAGAACGAGCGCCGGGCGCCCGGCGAGGGCGGCGGCGCGCCCGGTGGTGGCCAGGGTGGGCAGGGCTACGGCGGCGGCGGCGGTGGTGGCGGCGGTGGTGGCGGCCAGGGC
>JBOGHQ010000259.1:0-3875 GCA_050744785.1 Acidimicrobiales bacterium
CGCCCTGACGGTGACCGCAGCGGCCCGCTTCGTGCCGTTGAGCCTCGTCCACTTCTACGTACAGGGAGCGGCCGGCCTGGTTGCCCTGTGGCCACTGGCCCTTCTGATGTGGAGAGACCCGGTGCACCACCCCGCCGGCGAGCTTCAGCGGGGGGGCAAGAGTGCCATCGGTCTGAGCGACGCTCTGGGTGCGCCCTGTCAGCCGCCGTCGCGGTGGACGAGGTCGAACGAGAAGGCGGGCAGGCAGATCGACACGTACTCGGCGCCTTCGGCGCGGGGTGTGCTGTAGCGCACCCACTCGCCCGGCCGGCAGTGGACCGCCTGGCCGGCGGCCACGTCGAGGGCCCCGCCCTCGTGCTCCACCCGGACCGTGCCGCGGAGGACGATGGTGTACTCGTCGAACTCGGGACGCTGCCCGGGCTCGGCCCAGCCCGGCGGGCTCTTCATCAGGGCCAGGCTCACGTCCTCGGCCCCGTCGCTGGCCCGGCCCACGAACTCGTCGATCGTCTTGGGCGGCTCGCCCGCCGCGGCCACGCGGACGGGCGCCTCGATGATCCTCGGCATAGGCGGCACGCTACGCGGTACCCGGCGAGAACCGACGGGGGGTGGTGGCTACCCGGCCGCGGCCGCCGTGTCGCCGGCGCAGCCCTTGCACCGGCCGAGAACGGCGAAGTGGCGGGGGCCCACCTCGAAGCCGTGATCGGCCCGCAGCCGGCGGCGGAGGGCGTCGAGGGTCTTGTCGGGGACCTCAACCACCAGGCCGCACTGCTCGCACACCAGGTGATGGTGGCTGTCGTCGGCGAAGTGGTAGACGGCCGGGCCGTGGCCGAGGTGGACGTGGTCCACCACGCCGAGACGCTCGAGCTCCTCGAGGAAGCGGTAGACCGTCGACTCGTGCACCTCGGGCTGGCGGGCCTGCACCTCTGCGGTGAGCTGCTCGGCCGTGGGGTGGCCGCTGTGGGCGATGAGCGCTTCCAGGATGGCCCGACGGGGACTGGTGACCCGGCCACCGCTGGCACGGAGCATGCCCAGCACCTCGTCGAGCCGCTCCTGCCCTGCCATCCCGACTCAGGGTACCAGGCCCTTCTATCACGAGCTGGACGCAACTACATCCAGGCCGCTGCTAGGCTCCGAACCATTCCTATGGGCCGGTTCCTTGGAGGTGCAACCTTTGCTGCCGCCGCCACCCTGATCGTGGTGGGCTGCGGCGGTGGTGGCGACCAAGCCGCAGGCGGGCGGTCCGGCCGCCTGCAGGTGGTCACCACGGTGGCGCCCATCACCAGCATCGTGGCCAACATCGCGGGCGACCGGGCCGACATCGAGGGCATCGTGCCGGAGGGCACCAACTCGCACACCTACGAGCCCAAGCCGAGCGTGGCCGAGCTGCTGTCCCGGGCCGACGTGGTGTACCTCAACGGCCTGCAGCTGGAGGAGCCCACCAAGGAGCTGGCCGAGGAGAACCTGAAGGATGGGGCCGGCATCGTCGAGCTGGGCGCCAGGGCCATCAGCCCGGACGAGTACATCTACGACTTCTCCTTCCCGAAGGCGGAGGGGAAGCCCAACCCCCATCTGTGGACCGACCCCACACTGGCTCGCACCTACGCCGAGATCGTGAAGGACGACCTGTCCCGGCGGGACCCCGAGAACGCCGGCCACTACGCCGCCAACTACCGGACGTTCTCCGCACTGATCGACGAGCTGGACGCGGCCATGCGGACCGCGTTCGCCACCGTGCCCAAACGGGAGCTGCTGACCTACCACGACGCCTACGCCTACTTCGCCCGGACCTACGGCTGGCGGGTGATCGGCGCTATCCAGGTGTCCGACTTCGAGGACCCCACGCCCAAGGAGGTGGCCGACCTCATCGGCCAGGTGAGGGCCCAGCAGGTACCGGCCATCTTCGGGTCCGAGGTGTTCCCGAGCCCGGTGCTCCAGCAGATCGGCCGAGAGGCGAGGGTCACCTACGTCGACGAGCTCCGCGACGACGACCTCCCCGGCCAGCCGGGGGACGCCGCCCACTCCTGGCTGGGGTTGATGCGCTTCAACTACGTCACCATGACGGAGTCCCTCGGTGGCGACGCGTCGGCGCTGGAGGCGCTCGAGCTGGGCAATGCCGCTCCCGACACGGCGCGCTACCCCCAGTGAGGCCCGTCGCCGCTCCCGAGCTGATCGAGCTCGACGGGGTGACCTGCAGCTACGGCGGGGCGCCCGTGCTACGCGGCGTCGATCTCCGCCTCGACGCCGGCCAGTTCAGCGGGGTCGTGGGCCCGTCGGGGTCGGGGAAGACGACCCTGCTGCGGGTGCTGCTCGGGACGGTGCGACCGGTCGCCGGGTCGGTACGGCGCCGCCCGGGTCTCCGGGTCGGCTACGTGCCCCAGGTCGAGACGGTCAACTGGAACTTCCCGGTGACCGTGGCGCAGTGCGTCCTCATGGCCCGCACCCGGGGTCGGGTCCTGCCGTGGCCGAGCCGGGCCGAGCAGGCCGAGGTGGACGACGTGCTCGGCCGGCTGGGCATCGCCGACCTGGCCGGGCGCCACATCCGGGAGCTCTCCGGGGGCCAGCAGCAGCGGGTGTTCATCGCCAGGGCCCTCCTCGGCCGGCCGGAGCTCCTGCTCATGGACGAGCCCACCGCCGGCGTCGACGTCCGCACCCGCCACGAGATCCTCCACCTGCTGGGCGAGCTGCACGAGGGTGGTCTGTCGATCATCATCACCACGCACGACCTCAACGGCATCGCCGCCCACCTTCCCCATCTGGTGTGCCTGAACGCAGAGGTGGTGGGCGCCGGCGCCCCCCGGGACGTGCTCACCGCCGACGTGCTGGAGCGGACCTACGGGGCCCGCATGGAGGTGCTCGAGCACGCCGGCATGCCCATCGTGGTGGACCGCTACGACGGGGCCGGGAACGTCGTCCCCATCCGGCGGACGGGCGCCTGATGGACGAGCTGCTCCGGCCCTTCGAGTTCGAGTTCTTCCGCAACGGCCTGGCGGTGGCCGTGCTGGCCGGGGCCCTGTGCGGCCTGGTGGGCGTCTTCGTCGTCCTCAAGGGGATGAGCTACATCGGGCACGGCCTGTCGCATGCCATCTTCGGTGGCTTCGCGGCCAGCGCCCTCCTGGGCGTCAACTTCGCCCTCGGAGCCGGTGCGTGGGGGGTGGCGTCCGCCCTGATGATCCACGGCGTCACCCGCCGGCGCGTCATCGGCGCCGACGCCGCCATCGGCGTCATCACCACCGCCTCGTTCGCCCTCGGTCTCGCCCTGTTCGCGCTCTTCGGCCGCCGAGGCCGCAACTTCGACGCCGCCCTGTTCGGCAGCATCCTCGGCGTCGGGCGAGAGGACGTGTGGGCCATCGCCGCCATCACCGTGGCCGTCGTCCTCATCGTCTTCTTCGGCTACCGGCGCCTCCTGTTCACCACCTTCGACCCCGAGGTGGCCGCCGCTTCGGGGGTGCGCACGGCACGCATCGACGCCGTGCTGATGCTGGTGCTGGCCGTGTCCATCCTGGCCACCATGCAGGTGCTGGGCGTGACCCTGATCGCGGCCACGCTGGTCATCCCGGCCACGGTGGCCCGGATGCTCACCAACTCCTTCAGCCGCATGCTGGTGCTGGCCACCCTGATCGGCGCCGTCACCGGCTTCGCCGGCATGAACCTCAGCTACCACCTTGATGTGCAGTCTGGCCCCACCATCGTGCTGGTGGGAGCGGTCCTGTTCGCCCTGGTCTTCGCCGCCACCGGCGTCCGGGGCCTGCGTCGGATGTCAGGTCTGGCCGAGCACGCCATCCCGCCCTCGGCCTGACCGGCCCGATGGCATCCTGGCGGGCCAGCTGGTGGTCACCATCGAACTGGTCTCGGGAATCGACACCATGGTGTCGATT
>JBOGHQ010000260.1:0-2411 GCA_050744785.1 Acidimicrobiales bacterium
TGCTGGAGGGCGAGGTGGCCAAGCTCGTCCGCATGGAGGAGGTCCTCCACCGGCGGGTGGTGGGCCAGGACGAGGCAGTGGCGGCGGTGGCCAACGCCATCCGCCGCTCCCGCTCCGGGCTGTCGGACCCCAACCGGCCGATCGGCTCCTTCCTGTTCCTCGGCCCCACCGGCGTGGGCAAGACCGAGCTGGCCCGGTCGCTGGCCGACTTCCTCTTCGACGACGAGAAGGCCCTGGTCCGCGTCGACATGGGCGAGTACCAGGAGAAGCACACCGTGGCCCGCCTCATCGGCGCCCCGCCCGGCTACGTCGGCTACGACGAGGGCGGCCAGCTCACCGAGGCCATCCGGCGCCGGCCCTATGCCGTGGTGCTGCTGGACGAGATCGAGAAGGCCCACCCCGACGTCTTCAACGTCCTGCTCCAGGTCCTCGACGACGGCCGCCTCACCGACGGCCACGGCCGCACCGTCGACTTCACCAACACCGTCGTCATCATGACGTCGAACCTGCCGGGTGACCCCCGGTCGTTCTTCAAGCCCGAGTTCGTCAACCGCATCGACGAGATCGTCGGCTTTCGGGCCCTCACCGAGGAGGACCTGGCCGCCATCGTCGACATCCAGCTGGGACTGTTCCAGCAGCGGCTGGCGGCACGCCGTCTCAGCCTGGAGGTCAGCGACGAGGCCCGGGCCTGGCTGGCCCGCCACGGCTACGACCCCGCCTTCGGCGCCCGGCCGCTCAAGCGGTTCATCCAGCGCCATGTGGGCGACCCCCTGGCCCTGGCCCTCCTGGAGGGCCGCTACGAGGACGGTGCGGTGGTCACCGTCGACGTCGCCGGCGAGGAGCTGGTCCTCAAGTAGGCCGGCCATCGGGGTCGGGCGGCCGGCCCGGCCGCGCCCCGGCGGTACCGTGGGCGGGTGCCCAGGGGGCTGTGGCTGCGGGTGGTGGCGCCGGGGGCGCTGCTGTCGCTCGTGGCCATCGGCATGGTGGCGGTGCTCACCGGCGGCACCCGTGGCGGCGCCACCCTGAAGGAACCGGCGTTGGGGCCCACCGGTTCCGCCGCCCCTGCGTCGAAGCCGGCGCTGGAGGCGGTGCTGCCCGGGCTCCAACGGTTCGTGGAGGAGGCCCGCGGCCTCCGGTTCAAGCGGCCGGTGCAGCTCCAGCTGCTGGACGACGACGCCTTCCGCCGCCGCATCCGGACGCTCACCCGGGGGTCGCTGGTGGAGGGCAACCGTCGACTGCGGGTCCTGAAGGCGTTCGGGCTCGTGCCCGCCGACGCCGACTTGAGCCAGGCCCAGCGCGACGCCGGGGCCGGCATCATCGGCCTCTACGATCCGAAGACCAACCGCCTGGTGGTCCGGGGCAAGGAGCCCACCCCCTACGTCCGCGGCGTGATCGTGCACGAGCTGACCCACGCCCTCCAGGACCAGCACTTCAACCTGCTGCGCGTCGGCGCCCAACGGGGCGGGTCGGCCCTGGGCCACACCGGCGTGGTCGAGGGTGACGCCACCCGCATCGAGCAGCGGTACCTGGACTCCCTGTCCGCCGGGGAGCAGCAGCTAGTCGCGCTGGAGGCGGCCAGCCTGGGCGCGAGCGGAGCGGGCGCCCCGACGCCGCCCGCCGTCAGTGCCTTCGTCGCCTTCCCGTACCGGTTTGGCGCCCAGTTCACCACCGAATTGGTCGAGCGGTCAGGCCAGGCGGCCCTGGATGCCGCCTTCGGGAACCCGCCCGGCACCGCCGAGCAGCTCATGCACACCGACGCCTTCGTGGCCGGTGAGGCGGGCCGGCGGGTGCCGGCGCCCGGGACCGAGGGCGGCCGGCGAGCCCTGATCACCGACACCCTCGGCGAGTTCGGGATCCGGGTCCTGCTGAGCGACGTCGTGGCCGAGGACGAGGTGGCCAGGGCCGCCGAGGGGTGGGGCGGGGACCGCTACGTCGCCTGGGTCGATGGCGACCGCAACTGCGCCCGGCTCCACGTGGTGATGGACACCCCCGCCGACGCCGAGGAGCTGCTGGCCGCTCTCCGGACGTGGGCGGCCACGCCCGCCAACGCCGGCACGACAGTGGAGGGCATCGACCCCATTGCCGTGACCTCCTGTCACTGAGCTGAGGGATCGCCGCAGAACAAGCGAGCCCTGAGCGGGCCGCCCCCGGAATCCGGTGGGGGCCGTGCGGCGGCCCTGGCTATGATGATCGGACCGCCTGCAGTTTCTTGTCCGAGGAGAGGCGCGTGCCGGCGACCGTTGTGGTCGGGACCCAGTGGGGTGACGAGGGGAAGGGGAAGCTCACCGACCTCCTCTCCAAGGAGATGAGCGTGGTCGTCCGCTACCAGGGCGGCCACAACGCCGGCCACACCATCGTGGTGGGCGAGGAGACCTTCGCCCTCCAGCTCATCCCGAGCGGGGTCCTGTACG
>JBOGHQ010000261.1:0-5044 GCA_050744785.1 Acidimicrobiales bacterium
GGAGGCCCCCTACCCGGCCGGCGGCGCCGCCACCTCGTAGGCGGAGGCCTGGAGGCCGAACAACTCGGCGTAGAGGCCGCCGGCCGCCATCAGCTCGGCGTGGCTGCCCTGCTCCACCAGCCGGCCCCCAACGCCGAGACCACCTGGAGGGCGATGGCCCAGCTCAGCTCCCGGGGGGCCGACCGCCACACCATCACGAAGGCGTCCCGCACCAGGGCGGGCAGCCGGCGCAGCGAGTGGCCCTCGGCGCCGCGAAGGGCGTCGTAAATAGTGGCCCGGTCCGCGCTCACGCCGGAAGGGTACGCCCCGCCTGCGTCCGGGGCTGGCGCGTTACGGCCCGGCCCGCCCCGCCGTTCTGGTCCCGAAAACGGGCCCATTTCGGTACCGATTTCGGGACCAGAAGCGCGGCGGGGACGAAGATGGTCCCGGTGACCGCCCCCGCTGTCCGCTACGGGACCCCCCAGGGGCGCTGGGTGCTGGCTGCCACCGTGCTGGGCTCGGGCGTCGCCTTCCTGGACGGCACGGTCGTCAACGTGGCCCTGCCCGCCATCGCCGGGGACCTGGACACCACCATGTCGGGCCTCCAGTGGACCCTCGACGCCTACCTGGTCACCCTCACCGCCCTGCTGCTCCTCGGTGGGAGCCTTGGTGACCGCTTCGGCCGGCGAAGGCTGTTCGTGGCCGGCCTGGCCTGGTTCACGGCCGCCTCGCTGCTGTGCGGCGTGGCCCCCTCGCCCGGCCTGCTGGTGGCGGCCCGGGCCGCCCAGGGCGTGGGCGGGGCGCTGCTGGTGCCGGGCAGCCTGTCCATCATCTCGGCCACCTTCGCCACCGAGGACCGGGGCCGGGCCATCGGCGCCTGGTCCGGCCTGGCCGGGGTGGCCAGCGCCCTGGGCCCCTTCGTGGGTGGCTGGCTCATCGACGCGGCCAGCTGGCGGCTGGTGTTCCTGCTCAACGTCCCCCTCGCCGCCGTGGCCGCCTGGATCGCCCTGCGCCACGTGCCCGAGACACGGGCCGGGGAGGGCGGCCCCGTGGACGTGCCCGGCGCTGTCCTGGTGACGGCCGGGCTGGCCGGCCTGGCCTTCGCCGCCATCGAGCGGAGCGGGGCCGCCTCGGTTCTGGCCGGCCTGGCCGGTGCCGCCGCCCTCGCCGCCTTCGTGGCGGTGGAGCGGGCCCGGCCCCACCCGATGCTGCCCCTGCCGCTGTTCCGGTCCCGGCAGTTCACCGGCGCCAACCTCACCACCTTCGCCGTCTACGCCGGCCTGGGCGGTGCGCTGTTCCTGGTGGTGCTGCGCCTGCAGGTGTCGCTCGGCTACTCGGCGCTGGAGGCGGGCGCCGCCCTGGTCCCCTTCACGGTGTGCATGCTGCTGCTCTCGCCCACCGCCGGCCAGCTGTCGCAGCGGATCGGGCCCCGCCTGCCCATGACGATCGGGCCCCTGGTGGCGGCCGCCGGCCTGCTCCTGTTCGGGACCGTCGACCCCGGCGACACCTACCTGGACGAGGTCCTGCCCGCGGTGGTGGTGTTCGGCCTCGGCATGGCCCTGACGGTGGCGCCCCTCACCGCCGCCGTCCTGGCCGGCGTGGACGAGGGCCACGCCGGCGTGGCGTCGGGCGTCAACAACGCGGTGGCCCGCCTGGCCGGCCTGCTGGCGGTGGCCGTCCTGCCCGCCCTGGCCGGCATCGAGGCCGACGCCGCCCTCGACGCCGGCCTCAGTGGCGCCGGCTTCGCCACCGCCCTGCGCCTCTCGGCCGCCCTCTGCGCGGCCGGCGGCCTGGTGGCCGCGGCGCTGGTGCGCCGCTCGGTGGACGTGCCGCCCATGGTCCACCCGAGCACCACCCAGGCCTGCCACGACCCCTGCGTCCAGGCATCGCACGCCGCGTAAGTGGGAAGGAACCCGCCACCGGCCGAGCGAGCGAAAGGACCGACCCATGTCCCGCCGTCCCCACCGTCGGCGCCGGCGACCGGCTGCGCTGGTCGCCGTCCTGGCCCTCCTGGCGCTGGTCGCGGCGGCGTGCGGCGACGACCGGACGGCGAGCAACGACGCCGCGCCCACGACCTCCGCCGCCCGCCGGGCCACCCCGGACGACGAACCCGTCGCGGTGCGGATCGGCTACGTCCCGGCCACCGCCACCCTGCCCCTGCAGGTGGCGGAGGCCAAGGGCCTCTTCGAGCGCAACGACCTCGACGTCACCCTCACCGAGGTGCCCGACAGCTCCAAGGCGGCCGCCGGCCTGGGCAGCCAGTTCGACATCGTGCTCTCCACCGCCGCCGACCTCATCCGCGACAGCCAAGCCGGCCTGGACCTGGTGGAGGTGGCTGGCAACACCATCAGCACCGAGGACAACCCCTACGCCCAGATCGTCACCCGGGCCGACACCGGCATCACCGAGATCGACCAGCTGGAGGGCCGCACCATCGGCACCTCGGCAGCCACCGGCGTCGTCCACGCCGCCACCCTCTACTGGGCCATGGAGGAGGGGGCCGAACCCGAGAGCATCAAGGCCGTCGAGGCGTCGGCCCCCGACCTGCCCGTCCAGCTCCAGGCCAAGCAGGTCGACGCCGTCCAGGCCCTGGAGCCCTTGGCCACCCAGCTCGTCGGCGCCGGCCAGGTCTCCATCGGCGAGCCCTTCTCGGCCATCGCCAAGTCGGTGTCCACGAACTTCTGGGTGGCGCAGCGGGCCTGGGCCGAGGAGAACCGGGACGCCGTCACCCGCTTCGTCGACTCCCTCGAGCAGGCCCAGAACTTCATCGACCAGAGCCCCGACGAGGCCCGCCAGATGCTCCAGGGCTACGCCGGGCTGGCGCCCGACGTGGCCGCCACCGTGCCGCTGCCCACCTTCGACTTCTCCGTGAAGGCCGCCGACCTGGCCGCCTGGGCCAAGGTCCTGCGGGAGGTGGAGCAGCTGGAGGGCGAGGTGGACACGGCCAAGCTGGTCCTCGCCGCCCCGTAGCGGCGGGGCGCGCTGCGGGCCGCCACCGCGGGCCGTAGTCTTCCCCTCCCACCATCGGCATCACCACAGCATCCGCGGAAGGGGGAGGCCCCGTGCCCAGCCAGCGGGTCGCCACTCTTGCAGGGATCGCCCTCGCCCTGGGCGCCTGCGGCAGCACGGCCGGGCCCGACCAGCCCGCCGCCCTCTCAGCGCCCACCACGGGCCGGGCCACCACCACCACGACGGCGGCTCCCGCCGCCGGCGGCGGCGCCGGCACCACCACCTCCACCAGCCCGGCCGCCCCGCCGCTGCGCATGGGCGAGGACGGCACCACCCGCGACGGCAACACCATCCGGGTGCTCACCTACCACCAGCCCCTGGACGGCACGGTGCTGGAGGCCGGGGCGGGCCAGGAGTTCGCCGCGGTGGAGGCGGAGATCTGCGCCGGCCGGCGCTCGGCGCCCCGGGTCTCCCCCGACAGCTTCAAGGTGGAGCTGGCCGACGGCACCCGGCGGGGCCGTTCCTACTTCGGGCCCAAGGAGCCTGAGCTGGACGACACCTCGCTGCCGTCCGGCCAGTGCGTGCGGGGCTGGATCAGCTTCGAGGTGCCGGAGGGCAAGCGCCCCGCCTTCGTGGTGTTCCAGGGCTCCTCGGTCATCCGCTGGTCGGCGGGCGGCCGTCCACGGTGAGGTCGGTGCCCACGCGGATGGCGTCCACCAGCCGCTCGTCCCGCCGCACCACCCCGCCCGGCCACACCACCGACCGCACCAGCTCGCCCTCCACCTTGGCGCCGGGGCCCACCACGCTCAGCCCACCGGAGGCGGCCAGGTTGGCGGCCAGGTAGGACGCCGGCGTGCCGCAGTCGAAGTAGGCGCCCTCGCACGGCGCCAGGTCGAGTTGGCCCTCGGCCCAACGGCGGCCCCACGACGCCTCGTACAGGCCCAGGGGCTCGGCCGGCAGGTCCCGCACCTCGGACCACGGCATGAGGGACGCGCCGCAGAACCGCCACGGCCCGAAGTCGGCCAGGGCGGGGTCCTCCACCACCAGCAGCCGGGGCCGCTCCCCGTCCCATCCCTCGAGGAGCGGGGCCAGGTCGAAACGGTGCCATGCGTCGGCGTTCACGACCAGGGTGGGCCGCCCGCCGATCCAGGCCCGCAGCGCCCCGAGGGCGCCGGCCGTGCCGAGGGCCTCCGGCTCCTCGATAGAGAGGTGGGCCCGGCCGGCCAGGTGGGTCTCCATGGCGGCCCGCCCGTGGTGGACGTTGACGGCCACCCGATCGGTGAGGGGCGCCACCCGCTCCAGGGCCCAGTCGACCAGGGCCACGTTGTCCACCGGGCACAGGGCCTTGGGCCGCACGTCGGTGAGGGGGCGCAGGCGCGTCCCGGCCCCGGCCGCCAGGACGACGGCGGCCAGGGCATCGCCCACCGTGTCAGGGCCGGTCGCCGGCCGGCGCCGGGGGCACCCGCTCGCAGGCGTAGCTGTCGGGCTGGCGCGGGTCTCGCTCCATCTCGCGCACGGCAAGGGCAGAGGTACCGCCCGGCGGGGCGGTCCGGAACCTTCGGCGGGCCGCCGCGGTCAGGGCCCTCAGGGCCCGACGGGCACGATGCCGAGATCCCGGTAGGTGACCAGGGCCGCGTAGGGGATGCCCCGCTCGGCGAAGTAGGCGCCGGCCACGTCGCCCCGGTCCACCAGGGTGACGGCGGCCACGACGGTGGCACCCAGGGCCTCGATGGCGGCGTGAGCCTTCTGGATGGACCCGCCGGTGGTGACGGCGTCGTCCACCAACAGCACCCGGGTACCGGGGCCCAGCTTGGCCCCCTCCACCAGCTTGCCGGTGCCCCGGCCCTTGGGTTCCTTGCGCACCACGAACCACTCCGCGCCCCCCAGCACGGCCACCACGTGGGAGAGGTGGTCGGCGCCCATGGTGAGGCCGCCCACCGCGTCGAAGCCGATGCCGTCCACCGCTTGGAGCACGGCCCGGCAGGCCAACTCCAGGTCGGGGCCGCGCGACAGCGCCGCCTTGCCGTCCACGAAGTCCTGGCTGACCAGTCCGGAGGCCAGGGTCACGGGCTCGGGCAGCCGGAGCAGGCCCCGCTGCCGCACGATGTCGACGACC
>JBOGHQ010000262.1:0-7723 GCA_050744785.1 Acidimicrobiales bacterium
CCCGGTTGCGGCGGACGGTGGCGTTGGCGCCGAGCGAGCCCAGCAGCCGCCCGAAGGCCCGCACGCCGGCCGGCGGCGTGCCGCGGGTGGGCCAGCCGGGGGTCGGGTTGAGGGGGATGAGGTTGACGTGGGCGTGCAGGCTGCGGGCCAGCTGGGCCAGGGCGGCGGCGTCGGAAGGCCGGTCGTTGACGCCGTCGATGAGGGCCCACTCGAACGACAGCCGCCGCCCCTTGGAGGCCACCCAGACCCGGCAGGCGTCCATCAGCATGGCGATGGGGTAGCGGCGGTTGATCGGGATGAGCTCGTCGCGCAAGGCGTCGTCGGCGGCGTGCAGCGACACGGCCAGGTTGACCGGGAGGGACTCGGCGGCCAGCCGGCGGATGCCGGGGACGATGCCGATGGTGGAAAGGGTGAGGTGGCGGGCCGACAGGCCCTGGTCGCGGTGGAGCCGCTCCACCGCCGGCCACACCCGGTCCAGGTTGGCCAGGGGCTCGCCCATGCCCATGAACACGACGTTGGACAGCCGCCGCCCGCCCCGGCGCGCCTCGGCGCCGGCCCGCACCACCTGCTCCACGATCTCGCCGGTGGTCAGGTTGCGCTCGAAGCCGGCCTGGCCGGTGGCGCAGAAGCCGCACCCCATGGCGCAACCGGCCTGGCTGGACACGCACACCGTGGTCCGGTCCGGGTAGTGCATGAGGACCGTCTCCACGACGCGGTCGTCGTCCAGGGCCCAGCGCCACTTGACGGTGTGGCCGCCCTCCGACGCCACCTCGGCGTCGAGCCGGAGCGACGGGGCCAGCGCCGGCTCGGCCGCCAGCCGCTCCCGCAGGGCCCGGGGCAGCACGATCAGCTCGGCCGGGTCGTCGCCCCGCCGCAGCCCCTCCCAGACCTGCCGGGACCGGTAGGCGGGCTGGCCGGGGAGGAGGGCGGCCACCTCGTCGAGGGTGAGGTCGTAGCGGCCCATCGGTCCCAAGCTAAAGCGACGGAGCGGCGGCAGGGACCGCGTAGGCTGAGCCGGCAATGGCCCGGCGCCCGTCGCTTCGATCCGGGGACACGCCGGAGGCCACGGCGCCCGCACCGGGCCCCGACGCCACCTCCGAGCACCACCATCGCAACATCCAGGGCGGCGCGGTGCGGGCCGCCGTGTTCGGGATCAGCGACGGGCTGGTGTCCAACGTGTCGCTCATCCTCGGCGTGGCCGGGGCCGACCCCGCCCCCGGCGTGGTGCGGCTGGCCGGCCTGGCCGGCCTGGTGGGCGGCGCCTTCTCGATGGCGGCCGGCGAGTACGTGTCCATGAAGGCCCAGTCGGAGCTGCTGGAGCGGGAGCTGGAGCTGGAGCGCATCGAGATCCGGCGCCGGCCCGAGAACGAGCGGCGGGAGCTGGCCGCCATCTACCGGGAGCGGGGCGTGGCCGCCGACGTGGCCGACGAGCTGGCCACCCACATGATGCGCGACCCCGACCTCGCCCTCGAGACCCATGCCCGCGAGGAGCTCGGCATCGACCCCAACGAGCTGGGCTCGCCGGCGCAGGCCGCGCTCTCGTCCTTCCTGGCCTTCGCCTTCGGGGCCCTGCTGCCCCTGCTGCCCTGGTTCGTCACCAAGGGCGCGGCGGCCACCTTCGCCTCGGTGATCATCGGGGCCTCGAGCGCGGTCGGCATCGGCCTGGCCCTCGCCGCCTTCACGGGCCGCTCGCCGGCCCGGTCCGCGGTGCGCCAGCTGGCCATCGCCGCGGCCGCGGCGGGGGTCACCTACCTGGTGGGCAAGGCGGTGGGGGTCAGCGGCCTCACCTGACCACCCGACCCTCGACCGGGCGGCCTACGAGCCGGGCACCTCGCCGGTGTAGGCCCGGTCCACGTGGTCGACGGTGAAGCCCAGGTGCTCGTAGAGCCGTACCGCGCCGGTGTTGGAGGCGTCCACGTACAGCATGCCCATGGGCACGCCCCGGCCGGCCATCAGGTCGAGGCCGGCCAGCACCAGCCGGCGGCCCAGCCCCTGCCCCTGGAAGTCCGGGTCGACGGCCACCACGTAGATCTCGCCCAGGCGGGGCCCGTGGTGGTGGTCGGCTGGGTCGGCGTGGACCTTGGTCCACACGAAGCCGGCCAGGCGCCCGTCCACCTCGTGGAGCAGGAACCCGGAGGGGTCGAACCATGCCTCGGCCTCCCGCCGCTTCAGGCAGTCGAGGTCCCAGCCCCCCTGCTCGGGGTGGGCGGCGAAGGCCCGGTTGTTGACCTCCAGCCAGGCGTGCTCGTCCCGGCCGGGCTCGAACGGACGGGTGCCCAGCCGGTAGGGCTCGCCCACGGGCAGGGGGCGGCGCATCTGGTACAGGTCCCGGCTGTGGCGGAGGCCGGCCGAGGTGGCCACGCCGTCGGAGGCGGGGCCGGGCTTGGGCACCCAGAGCGACACCGGCCCGCCGCCCTCCTCCCCGATGACCTCGAGGGCGGCCCGCACCAGGTCCCGCCCGATGGTCCAGGTGTCGTCCCGGTGGTGAGGGTCCACCACGAACTCGAGGGCCCACGTCTGCTCGCCCCGGCTGACCTGGGCGTAGCCGACGGGGTGGTCGTGGCCCGGCTCCCAGGCCACCAGCCCGGCGAAGCCCTTGCGGCCGCCGTCGACCAGGTCCAGCCACTGGTGCTCGCCCAGGGGGTTGTGCTCGTCGGCGTGGGCAGCGACCTCGAGCAGCTCCTCGACGGCGGCGATGTCGCCCGCCCCCATCTGCCGCTTCACCTCGACGTGATGCACGGATGCCAACCTACAAGGGCCATGGGACGACCCCGGACATCCAAGGGACGGGCCCGGGAGACGGCGGCCCGCCTGGCCGCCGAGTACCCGGGCACCGCCACCGAGCTGTGCGCGCTGCGCCACGAGAACCCGTTCCAGCTGCTGGCCGCCACCATCCTGTCGGCCCAGACCACCGACGAGCGGGTGAACCTGGTGACGCCGGCGCTGTTCGCCCGCTACCCCACGCCGGCCGACCTGGCCGCCGCCGACCCGGGCGAGCTGGAGCGCCTCATCCACTCCACCGGCTTCTTCCGGTCGAAGGCCAGGAGCCTGATCGGCATGGCGGCTGCCCTGGAGGGGCGCTTCGGCGGCGAGGTGCCGGGGGCCATGGCGGACCTGGTCACCATCCCCGGGGTGGGGCGCAAGACGGCCAACGTGGTGCGCAGCGTGGCCCTCGGCCTGCCCGGCCTCCCCGTGGACACCCACGTGGGCCGCCTCAGCCGCCGCCTCGGGCTGACCGCCCAGACCGACCCGGTGAAGGTGGAGGCCGAGCTGGACGCCATCGTGGCGCCCGCCGGGCGGGGCGCCCTGAGCCTGCGCCTCATCCTCCACGGCCGGAGGGTCTGCGCGTCCCGGTCACCCCGATGTGGGGACTGCGTCCTGGCCGACTTCTGCCCTTCGTCCCTGGTGCCCACCCGCCGGCGGGCTGCCGCCGGCGGCGGCGCTCACACTTCCCTCACACCTTCCCTGCATGATGGTCACGGCCGAGCCCGATGATCGGAGCAGCCGAAGCCACTCGCAGCTCCGGGAGTCAGAGGAGAGTCCGTCGATGTTGAAGCGCAACGCCGCCGTGGTCATCGTGGTCGGGCTGGTCCTGGCCGGGGCCGCCGTGGCCTGGGCCGGGGGCGGCCCCGAGCGGCCCACCGTGCTGGCCGCGGCCCAGTCCACCGACAGCACCACGCCGCCCAGTACCCCGGCTGCGCCGGCCACGCCGGAGGAGCGCCAGGCCCGCCGGGAGGCACTGCGCACCTGCCTGGAGCAGGCCGGCGAGGACCGGGCCGCCCGCCGGGCCTGCTTCGAGCAGGCCGGCCCCGGTGTGGCCAGGCACTTCGCCCGCGGCCACAAGCCCGGTCCGGGTAGGCCGGGCGGGATCCCCGGCGCCCTTGGGCGGGCCGTGCACGGCGAGGTGATCGTCCCCGACGGCGAGGGCGGCTGGCAGGAGGTCACCTTCGACCGGGGCCAGGTCGACGCCGCCACCGACGAGTCCCGCATCGTGCTCGACCGTCCTGACGGCCCGGAGGTCACCATCGCCCTGACGGCCGGCACCAAGTACCACGGCATCGACAGCGCCGGCGCCATCGTGGAGGGCCGTCCCGCCCTGGTGGTCTCCAAGGACGGCAAGGCGCTCCACGTCCTGCAAAAGGGCCCCGACAGGTTCCCGCCCGGCGGGAACAAGGCTGGCCCGGGCGACGTTCCTAACGACTGAGGGACGAGTCCCCGCCTCTCGTCCCCAGAGCGGTCCCGCCGCCGCTCGGCCGACGGCGCCCAGTGGGCGCCGTCGGTCTATTTTTCGTTCATTGTTCAGAAGGGCGCCATCAGGTGGCGGTCTTCTGCACAGTGAACGTGGCTCTGGCCAGGCCGCGGCGGGCGGCGGCGAGGGCGCGTTCCACCTGGTAGAGCTCGGTGGCCATGTCGTCGCGCCGCTCGCCCGCGCAGCGCTCGGCGATGGCCGTGATGCGCTGGGCCAGCTCGTCGAGGGCGGTGGACAGCGACGACAGCTCGGCGCTGGGTGAGGGGGCGGGCGAGGGCGAGGGCATGGCCGACATTCTGGCCCCTCCCCCGCCGGCCCGAAACCCACCGGAGGGCCGGGGGACGCCGCCAGTACGATCGTCCTTCCCATGCTCACCCGACTCGACCTGCGCGGCACCACCGGCGGCTGGCGGGCCCGCCTGCCCCGTCCGGTGGCGGCGTCCAACCTCCCGGTGGACGCGGTGTGGTCGATCCTCGACCAGGTGCGCTCGGGTGGCGACGCCGCCGTGCGACAGCTCACCGAGCGTTTCGACGGCGTCCGGCTGGAGGGCTTGCGGGTCCCCCAGGAGGAGGTGGAGGCGGCCCTGAGCGCCATCCCGCCCCTGCTGCGGGAGGCGCTGGAGGCGGCCCGGGCCAACATCTTGGCCTACCACCGCCACCAGGTCCGGGCCGACGCCCGCCACGAGCGGGACGGCGTGGTGGTCCGGGAGCTGTACCGGCCGGTGGAGCGGGCCGGCCTGTGCATCCCCGGCGGCGAGGCCCCCCTCATGTCCACCGTCTTGATGACGGCCATCCCGGCCCGGGTGGCGGGCGTGCCCGAGGTGGTGCTGTGCTCCCCGCCCACGTCGGGGAGCACGGTGGCGCCCGGCATCCTGGCCGCCGCCGCCCTGGCCGGCGTGGACGAGGTGTACCGCATCGGCGGGGCCCAGGCCGTGGCGGCCATGGCCTACGGCACCGGGACCATCCGGCCCGTCGACGTCATCGTGGGCCCCGGTGGCCTGTACACCACGGTGGCTAAGCAGCAGGTGGCGGCCGAGGGCGTGGTGGGCGTGCCGGGCAGCTTCCCCGGCCCGTCCGAGGTGGTGGTGGTGGCCGACGGCACCACGCCGGTGGACTACGCCGCCATCGACATCATCGTGCAGGTGGAGCACGGCCCCGACAGCGTGGGCTGGCTGGTCACCTGGTCGGAGGAGGCGGCCGACCGCATCGAGGCGGCCGTGGCCCGTCTGGCGGCGGCCTCGCCCCGGCGGGCGGTCATCGAGGCCAACCTCACGACCAACGGCTACACCGCCCTGGTGGACGGCCCCGAGGAGGCCATGGAGGTGGCCAACGCCGTGGCCCCCGAGCACCTGGAGCTGATGACGGCCGACCCCGAGGCCCTCCTGCCCCTGGTGCGCCACGCCGGCGCGGTGTTCTGCGGCGCCTTCGCCCCCGCCAGCGTGGGCGACTACATGGCCGGGCCGAGCCACGTGCTGCCCACCTACGGGTCGGCCCGCTTCTCGGGGGCGCTGCGGGTGGATGACTTCGTGAAGGCCGTCCACGTGGTGTCGCTGGACCAGCCCACCCTGGCCCGCATCGCCCCCCACGTGGGCGCCATCGCCGAGGCCGAGGGCCTTCCCGCCCACGCCGAGTCCGTGCGGGTCCGATGGGCGCCCTGATCGCGCCCCGCGACGACCAGGGCTTGGGCGCGGGCTACCACTCGGCCCAGGTGGCGGTGGAGGTCCGCCTCAACACCAACGAGTCGCCCTACCCGCCGCCCCGGGCCTGGATCGACGACCTGGCCGAGCAGGTCCACGCCATCCCCTTCAACCGCTACCCGGACCGCCACGCCCGGGCCCTGCGCACCGCGCTGGCCGGGCTGCACGGCGTCCGGCCCGACCAGGTGTTCGCGGCCAACGGGTCCAACGAGGTCCTCCAGGTCCTCCTGCTCACCTACGGCGGGCCGGGCCGCACCGCGGCAGTGTTCGAGCCCACCTACGCCCTGCACTCCCACATCGCCCGGCTCACCGCCACCGGCGTGGCCGTGGGGGGGCGGGCCGACGACTTCACCCTCGACCCGGCCGAGGTGAGGCGGGTCGTCACCGAGGCCGGGCCCGAGGTCACCTTCGTGTGCTCGCCCAACAACCCCACCGGGCAGGCCGAGACCAGGGAGGTGGTGGCCGAGGTGCTCGACCTGGCCCCCGGCCTGGTGGTGGTGGACGAGGCCTACGGCCAGTTCGCGCCGTGGTCGGCGGTCGACCTGCTGGACGACGCCGCCGGCGTGGTGGTGGTCCGGACCTACTCCAAGACCTGGTCCATGGCCGCCGCCCGCCTCGGGTACCTGCTCGGGCCCGCACCGCTGGTGGCCGAGCTGGAGCGCCGGGCCCTGCCCTACCACCTGGACGCCCTGAAGCAGGCCGCCGGCCGGCTGGCCCTGCCCTACCGGTCGGAGATGGAGGCCCGGGTGAAGGCGGTGGCCGCCGAGCGGTCCCGGCTGCAGGCGGCCCTGGCCGGGCTGGACGTGGAGCTCTGGCCGTCCGACGCCAACTTCATCCTGTTCCGGCCCCGGTCACGGCCGGCCGGTGGGGTGTGGCAGGGCCTGCTGGACCGCTCCGTGCTGATCCGGGACTGCAGCACCTGGCTGGGATTGGCGGGGTGCCTGCGGGTCACGGTGGGCACACCCGACGAGAACGACACCTTCCTGGAGGCGCTGCGCGAGGTGCTGGCCCCATGAGCCGCTCGGCCACCCGGTCCCGGTCCACCAAGGAGACCCAGATCGAGGTCCGCCTCGACCTCGACGGCACGGGCGTCACCGCCGTCGACACCGGCCTGCCCTTCTTCGACCACATGCTGGACCAGCTGGGCCGCCACGGCGGGATGGACCTCACCGTCCACGCCCGCGGCGACCTCGACGTGGATACCCACCACACCGTGGAGGACGTGGCCATCGTGCTGGGCGAGGCCCTCCGCCAGGCCCTGGGCGACAAGGCCGGCATCCGCCGGTTCGGGTCGCTGGCCCTGCCCCTCGACGAGGCGCTGATCGACGTGGCCCTCGACCTCTCGGGCCGGCCCTACCTCGTCTACGAGGTGGACTGCGGGGCCGACGCCCTGCACCTGGGCACCCCGCCCTTCGACCCCCAGCTGGCCGAGCACTTCTGGCAGTCCTTCGCCACCACCGCCGGCATCACCCTGCACCTGCGCAGGCGCAGCGGCCGCAACACCCACCACATCCTCGAGGCCACCTACAAGGGCGTCGGGAGGGCCCTGCGCGACGCCGTCCGGGTGGAAGGAGAAGGCGTCCCTTCCACCAAAGGCCAGCTGTGAGGTTTCACCTCGCAAGCAGAGCTTGCTCGGCGAGTTGGCGGTGCAGCCCTGCGGGGGGCCTGGCCCCCCGCAGGGCCCGTGCCGGCAGCCGGGGGGGCCGCCTGCGGCGGCGATGCACGGCCGCCGGCGATGACGGTGGCAGGGAGGCCCGTCGGTGATCGCGGTTCTGGAC
>JBOGHQ010000263.1:0-46013 GCA_050744785.1 Acidimicrobiales bacterium
GGCCCCAGCACGGCAGCGCCCCGGCCGGAGGCTCCGCCCTCGGCGGCGACTGGACCGCCGGCAGTACCGGCGCAGGTACCCGCACTCGAACCGATGCGCCGGAGGGGCCTGCCGGGGGAGCGCCGTCGTGGACTGTTCCCCCGCCGCCCGCCGAGCCCGACAGGGGCCGGCGCCTGACGCTACGGCTGGTGGTGTTCGTCCTGGCCCTCGTGGTGGTGGCCGCCGCCGCCGTCACCGCCGTCGGATTCTTCGCCCGGGGTGGCTACTTCGTGGGGCTGGACGGCGAGGAGGTCGTGATCTTCAAGGGCCGCCCGGGCGGGCTGTTGTGGTTCGACCCCACGGTGGAGGAGCGCACCGGCGTCATGGTCGGCGACCTACGCCCCGGCCGGGCCCAGGACCTCCGCGACGGCAAGGAGGAGCCCTCCGTCGACGCGGCCCAGCGCTACGTGGCCAACCTGGAGGAGGAGGCGGCTCCGCCGACCACGACGACCACGACGACCATCACGACGCCCGTCCCCCCCGCCGTCGCCCCGGCGCCGACCCCCACCACCACCGCCCCGTGACGGCGCCTGATCCGGCGGGCCGGCCCTCGGCTGACCCGGCCAGGTGACCCTGGCCCGCAGCCCCGTCGCGGCCACCACGTCCCGGCGCCGCACCGAGCTGGGGCTGATCGTCCTGGCCACCGTGCTCACCGGTGGCCTCTACTGCCTGGCCAGCCTGGGCCGCTCCGCCTCCCTCCCGGCCGACGTCGGGCCCTTCCTGGGCGTGGTCCTGGCCCTCTTCGGCGCCGCCCACCTGGCGGTGCGCTTCCTGGCCCCCGACGCCGACGGCACCCTGCTGCCCCTCACCGCCGTCCTCAACGGGATCGGCTACGTGTTCATCGCCCGCCTGGACCCGGACCTGGCCGCCCTCCAGGCGGTGTGGACGGCGCTCGGCATCGGCGCCTTCGTCCTGACGCTGGCCGTGGTGCGCCGGGTACGGGACCTGGAGCGCTACCGCTACACCTTCGCCCTGCTCGGCGTGGGACTGCTGCTCATGCCCCTGCTGCCCGGCATCGGGCGCAGCATCCGGGGCGCCCGGCTCTGGGTGTCGTTCGGGGGCATGAACTTCCAGCCCGGCGAGCTGGCCAAGGTGGCCCTAGCCGTCTTCTTCGCCGCCTACCTGGTGGAGAAGCGCGAGCTGCTGGCCGAGGCCACCGCCGCGGCGCGGGGGCGGGCCCTCGGTCCCATCGTCCTGGCGTGGGCCGCGTCCCTCTTGGTGATGACGGCCGAGCGCGACCTCGGCTCGTCCCTCCTCTTCTTCGCCCTGTTCATCTCCATGCTGTGGGTGGCCACCGGGCAGGGGGCCTACCTGGCGGTCGGAGCGGGGCTGTTCTCGGCCGGCGCCGTGTTCGCCTACGCCGCCTTCAGCCACGTCCAGACCCGGGTGGAGACCTGGCTCGACCCCTGGTCCCGGGCCGACAGCGAGGGCTACCAGCTGGTGCAGGCCGCCTATGCCTTCGGCTCGGGCGGCTTCGCCGGTTCCGGGCCGGGCCTGGGAGCCCCGGGCAAGATCCCCGCCGCCACCACCGACTTCATCTTCGCCGCCGTGGGCGAGGAGCTGGGCCTGCTCGGGACGGCGGCCGTGCTGGTCACGTTCGTGCTGATCGCGGGCGCCGGCCTGCGCATCGCCGTCCGGGCCGACCAGCCCTTCGAGAAGCTCCTGGCCGCCGGCCTCACCACCATCCTGGCCGTGCAGACCTTCGTCATCGTGGGCGGCGTCACCCGGCTGGTGCCCCTCACCGGCGTGACCCTCCCGTTCATGTCCTACGGAGGGTCGTCGCTGGTGGCGAACTACGTGTTGCTGGCCCTGCTTCTGCGCATCTCCGACGACACCGCGGCCCGCCACCGGCGGGCCGCCGAGCAGGCTCGGGCCCAGCGGGACGAGACGGTGAGCACGCCGTGGTGAGGGAGCCCGCCCCATGGTGATGGACCGCCAGATCCGGCGCCTGGGCCTGGTGCTGCTGGCCATGTTCCTGGCCCTGTTCATCAAGCTCAACGACCTCCAGGTCGTGCGGGCCGACAAGCTGGCCAGCGCGCCCGGCAACACCCGCCAGGCGGTGCGGGACTTCAGCCGGGAGCGAGGTGTCATCCAGACCGCCGACGGGGCCGTGGTGGCCCAGTCGGTGCCCGTCGACGACGAGTTCGAGCGGCTGCGCCAGTACCCCGAGGGGGAGCTGTTCGCCCACGTCAGCGGCTGGTTCTCCTTCACCTACGGCGCCGAGGGCGTGGAGCGCACCTACAACTCCGATCTGGCCGGGCGCAGCCTCGAGCTGCGGCGCCTGACCGACTTGGTGTCCGATCGGGTCCGCACCGGCAACGTCACCCTCACCCTGTCCAAGAACATCCAGCAGGTGGCGCGCGACGCCCTCGGCACCCGCAAGGGGGCGGTGGTGGCCCTCAACCCCACCGACGGCGCGGTGCTGGCCCTGTGGAGCTACCCGTCGTTCGACCCGAACCCCCTCGCCGGTCACGACCAGGCCGCCGTGCAGGCCAGCTGGGCCCAGCTCCAGGGCGGTGCCGACCAGCCCCTGCTGCCCCGCGCCTACCGGCGCAGCTACGCCCCCGGCTCCACCTTCAAGGTGGTCACCGCCGCCGCCACCCTCGAGCGGCGCTCCGACCTGGTGGGCAAGGCCTACCCCGCCATGCGGGAGCTGGACCTGCCCCAGACCGACGCCAACCTCCCCAACTTCGGCGGCAGCAACTGCGGCGGGGCCCTGCCCGACCTGCTGCGGGTGTCCTGCAACACCGGGTTCGCCCAGATGGGCATCGACATGGGCGCCGAGGCCCTGGCCGGCGAGGCCGGGGACTTCGGGTTCAACCAGCGCCCGCCCCTCGACCTGCCCGCCGCGGCCCGCTCGGCCTTCCCGGAGGTGGGCTCGTTCGAGCGGGACATCCCTGGCCTGGCCAAGTCGGCCATCGGCCAGCAGGACGTGGCCGCCACGCCGCTCCAGATGGCCCTGGTGGCGGCCGGCGTGGCTAACGGCGGCGTCGTCATGAAGCCCCACGTCATGGCCGAGATCCGCGACGACGAGGGCGAGGTGGTGCGCTCCTACCAGCCCGAGACCTGGAAGACGGCCATGTCGCCCCAGAATGCGGCCGCCCTACGGGACATGATGGTGAACGTGGTGAACCGGGGCACCGCCGGCCGGGCCGCCGTGCCGGGCGTCCAGGTGGCGGCCAAGACGGGCACGGCCCAGACGGTGGGCGACAACTCCCACGCCTGGCTCATCGCCTTCGCCCCTGCCGAGGCGCCGCGGGTGGCGGTGGCCGTCATCGTGGAGAGCCAGCCGGGCCTCGGGGACACCGTGACGGGCGGACGGATCGCGGCACCGATCGCCCAAGCTGTCATGAGCGCCGTACTGGCCACCCCATAGGCTGGAGCACGAATGCCCGCGCAGCCGGCTCAGGTCTACAGCGACCGCTACGAGATCCTCCGCCAGGTGGCCCGCGGTGGGATGGCCGAGGTGTACCTGGCCCGGGACCAGCTCCTCGACCGGCGGGTGGCGCTCAAGGTGCTGTTCCCGGAGCTGTCGGTGGACCGGTCCTTCGTGGAGCGCTTCCGCCGGGAGGCCCAGGCCGCCGCCAACCTGAGCCATCCCAACATCGTCTCGGTCTACGACTGGGGCGAGGAGGACGACACCTACTTCATCGTCATGGAGTACGTGGACGGCCGGCCCCTGTCGGCCATCATCCGCTCCCAGGGGCCCCTCCTGGCCGACCGGGCGGCCAGCATCGGCGCCGACGTGGCCGGCGCGCTGGCCTTCGCCCACCGCAACGGCGTGATCCACCGCGACGTCAAGCCCGGCAACGTGCTGCTCGACGTCAACGACCAGGTCAAGGTCACCGACTTCGGCATCGCCCGGGCCGCCAACACCCAGGAGAACCTGACCCAGACGGGGGCGGTGATGGGCACCGCCACCTACTTCTCCCCCGAGCAGGCCCAGGGCTACGGCGTGGACCCCCGCAGCGACGTGTACTCGCTGGGCGTGGTGCTCTACGAGATGGTCACCGGCAAGCCACCCTTCGCCGGCGACAACCCGGTCACCATCGCCTACAAGCACGTGCGGGAACAGCCCGTCCCGCCCCGGCAGGTGAACCCCGCCATCCCGGCCGCCTTCGAGTCCATCGTCCTCCAGGCCATGGCCAAGGACGCCGACGACCGCTACGCCAGCGCCGAGGAGCTGCGGGCCGACCTGGTGCGCTACCAGCAGGGCCGCACCGTGCAGGCCCAGCCCGTGGTGGTGGCGCCCCCGCCCCCGGCCGACGCCACCGTGGTGCAGCCCGCCTCCAGGGAGCGGGCCACCACGATCAACCGGGCCCCACCGGCCGCGGTGGCCACCGAGCCGCTCCCCCCTCGCCGCACCGGCGTCTACGTGCTGCTGCTGTTCGGCATGCTGGCCGCCCTGGTGGTGCTGCTGTTCCTCCTCGGGCGCACGCTCGGCATCTTCGGCGACGACAACACGGCCCGCCTCGTCACCGTGCCCAACGTGAAAGGCCAGCTGGCCGGGCAGGCCGAGGAGATCCTCACCGGCCAGGGCCTGGTGGTGGAGCAGCAGCTGGAGGAGAACGAGGCCGACGAGAACGTGGTGTTCGACCAGGAGCCGGAGGGCGACACGCGGGTGGAACGGGGATCCACCGTCATCCTGAAGGTGAGCCAGGGAGCCACCGCGGTGGAGGTGCCCGACGTGGTCGGCGATTCCGAGGAGGACGCCATCACCGTCCTGGAGCGGCTGGGCCTGGAGGCCGAGGTGGTGAACGAGCCCGATGAGAACGTGCCACTCGGGCGGGTGGTGTCGCAGAGCCCTACCGCCGGCAGCGAGGCGGCCAAGGGTTCGGCGGTGCGGCTGGTGGTGTCGGGCGGCAAGCCCAAGGTGAAGGTTCCCGACGTGGAGAACAAGGCCCAGGTGGCGGCCGGCGACGACATCGTGAACGCCGGCCTGCGGGTCCGCACCGTGCAGGAGGCGTCGGCCACGGTCACGGCCGGCAACGTGATCCGCACCGACCCGCCGCCGGGCACCGAGGCCGACCGGGGCTCCACGGTGACCCTGTTCGTCTCCACCGGCCAGGAGACCACGACGTCGTCGTCGTCGTCGACGACGTCCTCGACCACCTCGTCCTCCACCTCCTCGTCGTCGTCGTCGTCCACCACGTCGTCGTCCACGTCGACGACGCAGTTCACCCTCGTACCGCCGTAGGCGGCCGGGCCGTCAGGCGGCGGGGGCCCCGGCGGCGCGCAGGAAGTTGGCCAGGAGGGCGCGGCCCTGGCCGGTGAGGATGGACTCGGGGTGGAACTGCACCCCCTCGACGGGCAGCGCCCGGTGGCGGAGGCCCATGATCACGCCGTCGTCGGTCTCGGCCGTCACCTCCAACACGGCGGGCAGGGTGTCCCGATCGACCACGAGGGAGTGGTAGCGGGTGGCCTCGAAGGGGTTGTCCAGGCCGGCCAGGACGCCGGCGCCGGCGTGGCGCACCATCGAGGTCTTGCCGTGCATCACGTGGGGCGCCCGCACCACCAGGCCCCCGAAGACCTCGCCGATGCACTGGTGGCCGAGGCGGACACCGAGCACGGGCGTGCCCTGTCCGCCCAGCCGGCGGATGACCTCGTTGCTGATCCCGGCGTCGGCCGGGCGTCCCGGCCCGGGACTGATCACCACCACGTCGGGCGCCAGGGCGGAGGCCGCCTCCACGTCGATGGCGTCGTTGCGGTGCACCACCGGGTCGGCACCCAGCTCACCCAGGTACTGCACCAGGTTGTAGACGAACGAGTCGTAGTTGTCGACGACCAGCACCCTCGGGGCCACGCCGGGCACGGTAGCCGGGGGGGCTAGGCGGCGGGGCGGGCATAACCGGGGGTGGTGGCGCCCCGGTAGCCGGGCACCTCCAGGTCCTCGGCGCGCGACACCGAGAAGCGCAGCCCGAAGGCGGTGGCGTCCTCGTGGAGCCGCTCCACGAGGGGGTCGGCCTCGAACCGCTCCCGGACCGCCCCCACGGCCGACACCGTGTAGGGCGGGGAGTGGACGGTGCCGTTGAGCAGGAGGGTGTTGCCCACGCACAGCACGGCACTGGTGGACACCAGCCGCTGCCCGTTGATGGCCACCGCCTCGGCGCCGGCCTTCCACAGGGCGTTGACCACCGCCTGCACGTCCTGGGAGTGCACCACCAGGTCGTTGACGTTGGCGGTGGGGGCCCGGTCCTGGTCCGAATCGTCGAGAGTGACCCGCACGCCGGGACCGGTCATGGGCACCAGCCCGGCCGCCAGGCTCACCTCGGCCAGCGCGTCCTCCCGGGCCGCAGCCTGGGCCTCGCCGCCCGCGCTGCGCCGCCGCACCTCGTCCACCTGGCGGCGGAGGGTCACCGCCTGGCGGCGGAGGTCGTCGGCGGCCCGCTGCTGCTGCTCGATGAGGTCGGCCAGCCGGTACTCCTGGCTCAGCCGGGCGGCCGGGTCCGGTGGACCGGTGCGCACCACGGTGACGGCCAGGAAGCCGAGCAGGGCGCAGCCGGCCAGCAGGGCGGGGCGGGATCGGAGCGGCGACGTGGAGCGGGTCACTAGTGTCGTCCCATGGCCCGCAAGGACCGCAGCCGTTCGAGGACCAAGGAGGCCCCCGGCCAGGGGGCCGGCGCTCGCCGGCCGGGGGCCGGGTCCCGGCCCACCACGGGCCGGGTCACACCCAAGGGCTCCCACCGGTACACGCCGCCCATCCCCAGGGAGGAGAAGGTCAGCCCCAAGTGGGTGCCGGTCCTCATGTTCACGCTCCTCATCCTGGGCATGCTGATCATCATCGCCAACTATCTCGGGTTGCTGCCCGGCGACGCCAAGAACTCGTACCTCTTCGTGGGCCTGGGCCTGATCACCGCTGGGTTCATCACCGCCACCAAGTACCGCTGACCGCCGGCCCTCACTCGATGGCGGGGGCCACCAGCTGCATCTCCTCCATGCAGTGGCGGGGCGGCTCGGGATCCTCATCGGGGGCGGCCGTCATCTTCAGCTCGACCCCACAGCTCGGGCAGCGGTAGCGGAGGTTCACCCGGCGCATCTCGCCCGGCGGGGGCGGCGGTGGGAGGGGCCGGGCGAGGACGCGGAGGACCGCCAGTCCCAGCCGGAGGATGACCAGGAACATCACCACGGCGACCACCCAGCGCAGCACGGTTGGAGCGTACCCAGCGGATCGGGTCAGGCGGCCCCGGCCTGGGCCGGGACCTCGAACCAGACGCGCTTGCCCTCCAGGGTCGGGGTGACCCCCCACTTCGACGACAGGGCCTCCACCAGCACGATCCCGCGGCCGCCGGGGTCGTCCACCTCGGGAGCCCGACGGGAGGGGACGGCCCGGGACCCGTCACCGACCTCCACCCGGACCATGGCGCCGTCGTAGCGGACGATCACGGTGAAGGTGGAGTCGGCGTGGCGCACGGCGTTGGTGGACAGCTCGCTGGCCAGCAGTTCCACGTCGCCCTCCACCACCTCCGGCATCCGCCAGCTGCGCAGCACCCCCACCAGGAAGCGGCGCGTGGCGGGCACGCTGCCCGCCGCGGGGGCCAGGGAGATCCGGGCCTCGCGGGGAGCCAGGGGCCGGCTGTGCCAGAGCCCGCCGTGGGGGTCCCCCACCGGGTAGCCCGGCAGCTCCAGCTGGCCGGCGGGCAGGCCGGTGGCGGCCACCAGCCGATCCAGGCTGTCGTCCTTGGCGTCGTCGGGCACCCGTACCACCAGGAGGGCGGCATCGTCGCCCAGCCGCCCCTCGGCGAAGGAGGCCAGGCCGTTCAGCACCTGATCGGCGATCGCCTCGGCGCCGAGGCCGGCGCCGGCCAGCAGGGCGGCGGGAAGACCCTCCTCCCCGAACAGCTCGCCATCGTTGTTGCGGGCACCGGTGACGCCGTCGGTGCAGAACACCACGGCGTCGCCGGGACCGAGACCGACCCGGTCGTCGGTGACCGTCGGCGTCGGGAACATCCCGGCCGGCGTGCCGGCCTGGCCCCGCACGTCGATCCAGCCCGCCCGCCGTACGACGATGGGCCGGGGGTGGCCGGCGCTGGCCAGGGTGACCCACGCCCCGCACATGTCCAGCTCCAGGCGGGCGAACACCAGGGCGCAGAAGTCGAGGCCGTCCCCGGCGGCGGTCCCGGGCGCCAGGTGGTGGTTGAGGTCGCCGAGCACGTCGGAGGGCAGGGCGTGGCGCCGGGCCGCGTCCCAGACCCCGTCCCGGGCCCGGCTGGCCCGCCGGGCCGCCTCCCCGTCCGTGCCGCACACGTCGCCCACGGCCATCCCCCAGGCGTTGGGGGCGAGGCGCAGCACGTCCACGAAGTCGCCGGCCGCGCCGCGGGCTCCGGGCTGGTGGCGCGCCGCCACCTCCATGCCGGGGATCCCGAGCAGCGAGGGCCCTGCGACGGCTGCCGACCGGTAGTCGGTGAACTGCTGCACCCGTCAGCCGACCCGTTCGATGAGCAGGGCGTTGGCCAGGCCGCCCCCCTCGCACATCACCTGGAGCCCCACTCGACCGCCGCTGCGCTCCAGCTCGTTGACCAGCGTGGTCAGCAGCCGGGCGCCGGACGCCCCGAGGGGGTGGCCGAGGGCGATGGCACCGCCGTTGACGTTGACCCGCTCCATGTCGGCGTGGATCTCCCGCTCCCAGGCCAGGACCACCGACGCGAAGGCCTCGTTGACCTCGAAGCGATCGACGTCGCCGAGGCGGAGCTTGGCCTTCTCCAGGACCCTGGCGGTGGCCGGGATGGGCCCGGTGAGCATGGTGACGGGGTCCACGCCGGCCAGGGCGAAGGTGGTGAACCGGGCCCGGGGCGTGAGCCCCAGCTGGGTGCAGCGCTCCTCGCTCATGATCAGCACGGCGGCGGCGCCGTCGGTGATCTGCGACGAGTTGCCGGCCGTCACCCTGCCACCGTCCGCCTTGAAGGAGGGCTTCAATGTGGCCAGCACCTCGACGGTGGTGCCCGGCCGGATGCCCTCGTCGTGGTCGAGGACCTCGCCGGTGTCGTGGCCGTGGTCGTCCCTGATGGCGACCGGCACGATCTCGCCGGCGAAGCGGCCCTCGGCGGAGGCGGCGGCGGCCCGCTGCTGGGACCGGGCGCCGAAGGCATCGAGCTCCTCCCTCGACAGCGCCCACTTCTCGGCGATGAGCTCGGCCGAGACGCCCTGGGGCACCAGCCCACCGGCCTCGGCGTACCGCTCGAAGACGCGTGGCCCGAAGGGCAGGCCGGCCCCCGGCACCTGCATGGAGGCGCCCATGGGCACCCGGCTCATGCTCTCCACGCCGGCCGCCACCACCACCTCGTAGGCACCCGCCATCACGCCCTGGGCCGCGAAGTGGATGGCCTGCTGGGAGCTGCCGCACTGGCGGTCCACGGTGGTGGCCGGCACCGACTCCGGGAACCCGGCTGCCAGCACCGCGTTGCGGCCGACGTTCAGGGCCTGCTCCCCCACCTGCATGACGCAGCCCATGATCACGTCGTCCACCAGGGCCGGGTCGAGGTCGCTGCGGGCCACCAGGGCGGCCAGCACCTCGGCGGCCAGGTCGGCCGGGTGCCAGCCCCGGAGCTTCCCGTTGCGCTTCCCACCACCGGTCCGGACGGCGTCGACGATGACGGCTGTGGCCATGGGTCCAGTGTGGACCGGCCCGGCCGGCAATGTCACCGCCGCCGCCGTCAGGGCTCGGCCGGCGGGGCGAAGGTGGTCGTCGGCGCCGGTATGGGCACGAAGGTCGTGGTGGTGACGTCGGTGGTGGTCGTCGTCGGCTCGGTCGTGGTGGTGGGCTCGACGGAGGTGGTGGTCGGTTCCGTGGTGGTGGTGGTGGTGGGGTGGGTCGTGGCGGTCGTGCTGGTGGCGGTGGCGCCGGTCGTCGTGGTGGTTGCGGGCGGGGCCAGCACCGTCAGGCGAGGCAGCGCGGTCGTGGTCGTCGTGGTCGAGGGCCTGGTGAGGACCGTACCGAGCACCTCGGGCTCGATCGTCTCGGGTTGCTCGCCGGCGCCCGACCACGGCAGCACGCCGGCGGCGTCGGCCACCACCACCAGGACCAACCCGACCAACAGGGCCCGGAACCACCGCCGTGGCGGTGCGAGGTCCGGGTCGTCCTGGCCTCCGTCACCCACCCCCGGGTACACCAAGGCCCAGGCTAGGCCCGCGACGGGGCCCAATCCCAACGGCCAGATCGCCCTGGCGTCCCTACCGACTGGTCGGTAGGCTGGCGGGCATGGACGACAACGCCCTGCTGGAGGAGCTCGAGCCCACCGTGGCCAAGCTCCTCGACAACCACCTGGGCAAGGCCAAGGAGTGGTTCCCCCACCTGATGGTGCCGTGGGACCGGGCCAGGAGCTTCGAGGTGGAGGAGGAGTGGGACCCGCTGGAGTACCCCGTCCCCGAGGGGGTGCGCAGCGCCCTGTTCCTCAACCTCCTCACCGAGGACAACCTGCCCTACTACTTCCGCACCATCCAGAACGTGTTCGGCGACGGAGCGTGGGGCGACTGGACCCGGCGATGGACGGCCGAGGAAGGCCGGCACAGCATCGTCATCCGCGACTACCTCACCGTCACCCGGGCCCTCGACGCCACCCAGCTGGAGCGGGCCCGCATGCGCCAGGTGTCGGACGGCATCAGCCCCGAGCCCGAGAACCCGGCCGACACAATGGTCTACGTCACCCTCCAGGAGCTGGCCACCCGGATCGCCCACCTCAACACCGGCAAGCTCCTCACCGACCGCACCGGCTACGAGATCATGGCCAGGGTGGCCGCCGACGAGAACCTCCACTACCTGTTCTACCGGGGGGTCACCGACGCGGCCATGGAGGTGGACCCGTCCATGGTGCTGCTGGCCATCGACCGCCAGGTGCGGGAGTTCGCCATGCCCGGCACCGGGATCGCCGACTTCCCCACCCACGCCGCCCGCATCGCCAAGGTGGGCATCTACGACTTCATCGAGCACCACGACCACATCCTGGTGCCGCTGGTGCTTCGCCACTGGAAGGTGGAGTCGCTGGAGGGGCTGTCCGCCGAGGCGGAGCAGGCCCGGGAGCGGATGCTCAAGCACATCGGCCGGGTGGGCACGGCCGCCCGCCGGCTGCGGGAGCGCCGGGAGGCCAAGGAGCCAGCGCTCCAGTCGGGCGGCTGATTCGTCCCTGGGCGTTCGGAGCGGCTGGTGAAGCCGGGTCGGGTCGGCGGGGCAGCTCGGCGCCTGCACGAGCGACGCTCCCGCCAGCAGGAGGTGGTCGGCGCCGGCTGAGACCCCGATGGACGGGAGCGACCGCCTACGGGCGCAGCACGAAGCCAAGCTCCACGAGCTGGTCGATCCACCTGGCGACATCGGCCTCGACCTGACCAGCGGGCGCATCGAACGACGCCGACAGCTCCTCGGCCAGCGCCTTCTCCGTGCGGGACCCGTCGAGAAGCGGCCACACGAGTGCGCCGATGCGGTCCGTCGTCGCCGTCGCGCCCGAGCCCTCCCGCACCAGCACCGCTCCCTCCTCGAAGCACAGCGCACTGACGTCGGCGGCAGGGACGGGCCCGGCGCCCGGCCCGCCGTCCGCGGCCGGGGCGCGAACGACCAGGAACGGCACGGGAGGGCCGGCCCGGTGCGTGCCCGCTACCTCCAGCACGGCGGCCGCCGCGTCGCGCCCGTCACCGAAGCTGACGGCCCAGCCGGTGCAGCCGGCGACGACCCTACCCACCACGGCGAGGGCTCCCGCCGTACCGAACGTGCGGAGGTTCAGGGCCTGGGAGATCAGCTCCTGCGCCGCCACCGCCCGGGTGACGCGATCCGTGCGCAGTGGCGCAAGGGCCGCGAATCGGGGAAGGACGACGAGCGAGGCGACCGCCGTGGCCGCCGTGTGTGCGCCCAGCCGTGCCGGCGGCACCTGCCACACCGACTGGGGCCCGGCGCCGAGATCGACGTCGCTGAGGTCCACATCGCCGAAGGACTCCAACGTCCCTCGCTTGAACCCGAGCGGCTTGGGGTAGCCCAACACCATCCCGTCGGGGGCGAGCCCCACCGATTCGTCGCTCAGATAGGCGGCACCCTGCTGCACCAGCCGGGCGCAGAGCGTCGTCTTCCCACCCCCCGACGGGGCTGGCATCACGACGCCCACGCCGTCGACGACGACCCCGGCGGCATGGATGCTCAACACGTCCTCACGGGCTGAGACGACACGCTGGTTGACGAACATCATGAAGGCGTCGAGGGCGTCGGCCAACAGCTCGCCGCTCATCATGGGCCGCCCGTCCACACGCACGCTCCAGAGGTGGGGCGTGGCCCGTTCTCGCCTTATGGCGAAGCGCGAGGCGCAGGCCCCGCCCCCGTCCTTCCGCCGTGTGAGGGAGCCGAGCATCGAAGCGACGGCGTCGTGCACGCTCCGATCGCAGTGCACCTCGAAGGACCGGCCCCGTGCCTCGAAGTGAACGACGGACAGCTCGGCGGGCACGGAGCCACAGTACGGGCGAATACCCTTTCCGGCATGGCGATCACCGTCCATGAGATCGGCGAAGCGACCGTCGTCGTGCCAGGAGACCATGTCGGCGTGGTGGAGGTGGAGGACTGCCTGCTGCTCGTCGACGAGGGGGCGGGGCGAGGGTACCCGCTCAACATCACCGGATCCCTGGTGTGGCAGCTCCTGGGCTCGTCGGCGCCCCTGGGCGAGTTGATCGAGGACCTGAGCGCCGTGTTCGGCGCTCCACGCCCCGACGTGGCTCACGATGTCATCGGGCTCGTCCGCACCTTCGGGTCGCTCGGATTGCTCGACGGCGTCTTCCGAAGCCTGGAATCGGTACCCATCGACATCGAGTTCGTCGATGCCGATGACTGCGACGCGCCCGACGCGCCCGACGCACGCCTGGACGGTCCGGGCTTGGACACCCGCTACCTCGCCGCGCCCCCGAACGCCTGACTGGACAAGCACTTCCGCCTGGGCGAGGCGGTGACGGAAGCGTACGAGGTGGGCGGGCGCCGGATCGGCGTGCGATGGACACGCACCGGCCTCGACGCCGAGCTGCGGGCCCTGGCGGGCGGAGCGCTGGGCAGGCACGACGCACCCCCCAACCTCTCGGTCGTGGTCGGGGAAAGGTCCGGGCACAAGCTCACGAAGCACCAGCTCACCGTGCAGGGGAGGCTGCTGTGCGTAACCGGGCACGACGGCGGCCTGTTGCGGGCGCTGGTGCGTGCCCTTGGGACGCTGGTCGCCGGGGCACCGCCGGGCACCGTGGCGCTGAGCGCCTTTCTCGTCATCGATCCCAGCGGCATCGCCACCATCGTGGACCACCGGCTTGCGGCCCAGTTTCGCCGGCTGGAGCCTCGCCTGCGGAGGGCCGGCCACCGGGTCGTCGAACCGCCCACCCTCTTCGTCCGGCCGGCCAGCGCAACCGTGTCGCTCCCGGACAGCGCCGGCGCCGTCGGCGTCTCACGGCGCGCCCTCGATCGTCGATGGCCCCTGGAAGGAGCCGACGACGACCTCGTGGCGGGCGACGTCGCGGTGTCGAAGCTCGTGTACGGCTGCTCCCGGGAACCGGAGTCGCTGGCGTTCGCCATGGCGGAGATGATGCCGCTGGTGCGAGACGGCGCCGGCCTGGTGCGGACGACCGACGTCGAGCGCCTCTCGCAGCTGGCACAGCGGCTACCGACCGAGCCGGTTCCGGGCCACGATCCCGGCCACCTCCGCCGCGTGCTGGGGCTCAGCTAACAGCTGACTGTCGTCGTCACTACGGGACGACGACGCAGTCTCCGGTGTCGGACACGCAGGTGATGCGCACCGCGAGCCGCGCATCGTTGCCGACGTCGAGAAGGATCGGGTCGTCGCACGCCAGGCTGATGTCCACGCCGGAGCCGGCCACCGCCCCCGGGTAATCACAGGTCATGGGACCGTGGCTCATGGTCTTCCTCTCGATCCGCTGGCTGGACTGGAGGAGGACCCCTTCTTTGATCGTGCACGGGCAGGTGCCGTCCTTGGAGAGGATGACGACACCCATCCGGGCCAGGCTCGGGTCCTGGGGGTTCGGAGGCGTTCCACCTCGAGCAGGCTCACAGTCGAGGGGGACCAGGGCCACGACCAGCTCGTTGCAGCCCGGGACCGGGCCCTCGAAGGTCCAGGTGTCCAACGGGCCGCCGTTGTTGCCGAAGTTGTGCCCGTTGGCGCAGCAGGGGAAGTTGTTCGTGCCACCGACGGTGCTGCAGTACGCCTCGCCCGTGTTCGAGTTCTTGTCGTCCGAGGCCGGGCTCAGGATGTCGCACGGCGTGCCGAGCGCGCCCGCTGGTGCGAAGCCGAGCGTCTCGATCCGGGGCGCGACCCACACAGCGCTGGCGGCGCCCGTGGCGACCGCCGCCTTCAGCACGGTGCGCCGGTCCATGCCGCCGGGCTGGTTGGACTGTGCCTCGTATTCGCCTGCCATGTTCGCCCCCGGTCCGTTCCGCCCCAGTTTGATCTCGCTACCCGCCATCGCTGCCCGTCCCCTCGCTGCCACCCTGCGTGGCCAGGATAACCGAATCCCCCCCGTCCTGCTACTGATTCCTGCCAATTTGCCAGGCATTGACGACCATCAGTGCCGCGCCTTCACACAGAGCGGCGGTTCGAGCGTACCACCTGCGTCACCCCGCGCCGCCACCTGCGCAGCGTCGCCTCGTGCCGCTCCTTCAGGTAGCGGCGGCGCGGGAACGCCATCGTGAAGAGGAAGGCCGCCTTGTCCCGCCACGGACCGATGGCGCGCACGCCGGCGAACGACTTGGCCGCGTAGGTCTGGCCGTGGTCCAGGTACACCGCCATGGCCCGGCGGTCGCGGTCGCCCGGACGGAGTGACAGGGCCCACGAGGCGACCGGGCCCGCGCCTTCGCGGTCGATCCCGAGGACGCCCCACGCCAGGTCCACCGCCCGGGCGACCACCGCATCCGCCTTCCACGCCGACGCCAGGTACCGCACCCGGGTGAGGTCGAGAGGCTGGCACAGCACCATCTGGGCCACGTCGCGCACGGCCACGAGGCGGGGGACGCTGTCGCCCAGGGCGGCGTGGAAGCAGGCGTGGAGGAACCGCTCGGGCAGGCCCAGGGCCAAGAGGTCCTGCCCGGCCAGGCGGAACGTGGACGGCGGCGGCGCCCACAGGTCGGCGAGGCGGACCATGAGGCCGAAGGGGCCCATGGCCAGCGTGCGATGGAGGTCCACCTGGTGGCCCTCCGGGTGGACGAGGCAGCATCCCTTGCCGAAACGACGGTCGAACCCGGGACGCGGTTCGGGGAAGCGCCGGCGATGGCCGGCCCGGACGAGCAGACCGACGGCGGCGTCGAACTGCTCGGAGCGGACGAGCACGTCGATGTCGCCGAACGAACGCAGGGACGGGTCGGGGTAGTCGAGGTGGGCCGCGGCCGGCCCCTTGAGGACGCGGTAGTCGATCCCGGCCTCCGCGAACCGTTTGACGGTGCGGAGGAGGGTGCGCTCGAGCGCGAGCGCCGCCGCCATGGACACCCGGTGCGCCGACTGGGCCTCCTCCGCCTGCTCGGCCGTGGCGGGGAGGGCCCCGTCGGCGATCGCCCGCGCCAGCAGGCCGGTGACGCGCTCGTGCCCGGCGCACAGGACCAGCGCCGCCCAGGCACTGTCGCCGAGGGGCTCCCGCCGCGGCTCGTGGAGGGACCGGGGCAGCCCGTGGGCGGCAACAGCCGCGCAGCTCGTGGCGGGGGTGCCCATCAGGCGGCGCCGTCCCGCTCGGTGACGACCCCTCGCCGGGCCAGCTCGACCAGGACGGGCTCGATGTCGGCGGCGACCTGCTCGGGGGAGGTGCCGAAGGCGGTGGAAAGGGCGTCGGCCGCCTCCCCGAGGGTGACCGGTTCGGCCAGCACGTCCCACAGTGCGGCCCCGGTCCCGGCCAGCTCGAAGACCTCGCCGTGCTCGAGCGGGAGCAGGACCACGGCGGTGGCGGTTCGACGCCAGAGCACCTCCACGGCACGCGCGTAGCGAGGGGCCGCACCAGGACCGCGGTGCGGGCTCACCACGGTCTGGCCGGCTCACGGCCGGCGTCGGGTGGCTTCGCGTCGACAGGAGCGTCCTGGAGCAGCCCCCTCCAGCCCAGATCCCTCCGGTGGAAGGGTGGGAGGGCCAGCAGGACCAGGATGAAGGGAAAGAGCTGCACTCTCTGCCGGGTGAGGATGCCGAAGTTGGCAAAGCTGGAGAACCCGTACACGAACAGGACCGAGTAGCACAGGCACAGCACCACGTAGGGCGTCCGCAGAACGGACCGGACCGCTCCCACCACCCGCCGCCAGCACACGCTGAACAGGCCCAGCAGCACCATGCCCTCCAGCGAGGCGACGAGGGCCAGCGGATTGTTGGCCTCCCACGGGAAGGGGCGGAACAGCACGGCGGCGAGGGCGGCGGGGAACTGCGAGGGAGACCGGTTGGTGGGCCCGGACCCGAAATAGGACCCGGCGTCGGAGGTCTCGCTTCGTGCCCGCTCCAGGACGGCCGACACCGCCTCGGCGTCGAACTGGTCCTTCACCCCGAACAGCTGCTTGGCCTGCCCCACCACGAGGACCAGGGCGATCCCGAGCACGAGGACGCCGGCGATCTTGCCGATGGGGCTGAGAAGGGTGCGCCCCGACGGTGGCCGCCGAAGGAGGTAGGCGACCACCAGGCTGGCCATGAGGATCGCACCCACGTGGGGGCGCACCACCGCCATGCCGGTGAGGCCGAGCGCCAGCAGCACGAACCCAGCTCGCTTCTTGGCCAGGATCCGGGCCGCCCCGAACGTGGCCAGGCCGAGCACCAAGGTCATCCACGCTTCCTTGCCGATGCTGGACGACCAGAACAGCAGGGACGGCAGGAGGAACACCAGCCGGGCGTAGCGCCAACGGTCGCCCTCGGGGCAGGCGAGGCAGAACGCCCGGTAGAACAGGTACAGCCCCCAGAAGCCCATCACCGAGTACATGAGGAAGCCGCCGACCTTGGTGGGACCGGTGACGACGTAGAGCAGGCCGGTGAGGGCCCTCATGAACCCGACGCCGATGAACTTGCCCAGATCGGCAGAGAAGTCACCGTGCCGGTACAGGGGCGCCAGGAACTCACCTGCCTCGTGGTAGATGTTGGCGTCGGAGGCGCCGTCGTACACACCGAACGTCACGACGTAGCGCACCAGGGAGGACGCCAGCTTCAACCCGAAGGCCCAGGGAAGGAGCCGGGCGACCCGCGGGTCCTCCTCCTTGCGGGCGAGGTGGAGCACGAGGGGCAGGCACGCGGACACCAGCACGATCCCCACCAGCACCCCGCCCCAGGTGTCGTACCCCGTGTGGTCCATGGACCACGAGAGCAGCCCCATGAACAGCCCGAGGCCGGCAACCGCCGGCAGGGTGAGCCCGTACGGCCGGAACGTCCTTGCTCCCGGCGAGGTCGTCGCCGCCGGCCACAACCGACCGCTCAGATGACCGCCCGCTTCCTCGCGGGTTGGGCCGGCGGCGCCGCCTCGTCGCCCGTGGGCTCGGACGGTGCCGGCCGGCCCAGCAGCCAGGGCACCAGGCCGCGGCGGTGGGTGGTGGGCGGCGTGTGGTAGTAGGTGGAGTACCCGGTGTCCGCCTCGGGAGCCCCGATGAGCACCACGCCGGTGACCGTGGCCCCGACGCGGGTGAGGAGCTCACGGGCGCGGGCGGCGTCCTCCTTGGTGGTGTGGCCGCTCCGGCACGCCACCAGCACGGTGTCGGCCGCGGGTATGAGCTCGGTGGCCTCGTGGGCGACGAGGAGAGGGGCGGTGTCGATGAGCACGACGTCGGCCATCCGCCGGGCGTCGGCCACGAGCCGGCGGCCGTCGGCGGCCACCTCGCCGAAGTTATCGAGAGGGGAGCCGTTGGTGGCGATGCGCACCCCGGTGACGATCGAGTCCTTCACCACGTCCGCCAACTTCGGCGCGTCTGGTCCGCCGTCCAGGACCTCGGTGATCCCCCACGCCTGGCGCACCCCCAGGAACTCGTGGATCGAGGGACGACGAAAGTCGCAGCTCAGCACGAGCACCGAGCGCCCCGTCTCGGCGAAGCTGGCCGCCAGGTTGGCGACCGTGGACGTCTTGCCCTCGCTCGGAGCGGCCGACGTCACCAGCACGACATGCGGTACGCCGGGACGCTCGGCGACGTCTCCGTTGGCCATCCGGGGGGCGGAGCGGGCGCCGGTGGGGCCGAGGATGCTCTCCACCGCCACGCCACCGGCGCCTGCGCCACCGTTCCCCTTGGGCTCCCGGCCGGCGCCCTCCCCGAGGACGTTGCTGGGCATGAGCAGCAGGGCGGCGCGCAGGGCGCGGTACGACTCGGCCACGCCCGACGACGGCTCGGTGACGGTGAGGATGTCGGTGCGACGGCGCCTGGCCGAGAACGGGACCTCGGCGACGACGGGCAGGCGGTAGGCGCGCTCGGCCACCGCCCGCAGGTTGATGCGGGGGTCGACCCGCTCCACGACGAAGACGATGAGCGCCCCGAACAGGATCCCGAGGATGGCGGCGCCGGCGGCGCGCGCCGGACGGCTGGCGGGCACACCGAAGCCGGCACCCTTGGGGGTGGCCAGGTCAGGGGAGGCCGCCTCCAAAGTGACGAAGCCCGCCGTGGGCGGGGCCAGATCGGCCTGCTTCTGCTGCAGCTCCAGATCGGAGGTGTAGAGCCGGAGCTCGGCGTCACGCTGGGCGTCGATGAGCGCCGGGGACCGGCCGGCCGCCTCGGCCGCGTTGCTCTGGCGCTCCAGGTCCTCGATCGTGGCCTGACGCTTGGTGATGCGGGCCAGCAGCTCGGTGTTGGTCTTCTCCCGGGCCTCCTGCGCCCTCTCGCCCAGGTAGGCCAGCGTCTCCTCGGCGAAGGCGTTGGCCAGCTCGCTGGCAGCCTCACGGCCGTTGGCGGTGGCCTTCACCGAGACGATGCCCAGCGTGTCGTCCGGCTCGACGGTGAGCGTCCGCGCCAGGAGGACGGGCTCCCGGGTGAACCCGACCTTGCGGGCGACCCGTCTCGGGACCTCGCCGCTCTTCACCAGCAGGGCGACGGTGGCCAGGGCCTGCGGCGCCGAGGCGGTGTCCGAGTCCCGGATGAGGGTGTGCTCGGCCACGAACTCGGGGAGCCGCTCGGCCGGCGACGAGGGCGTGACGACCCACACCGCCACCGCGGAGACGAGGCAGCACGCCGCCACCACCCGCCAACGACGGCGGATCAGCCTCGCGTACTCGACAGGCTCCATCTGGCTCTCCGGCTCGAACGGCGGCTGCAGCGGTGAACCGCCGTCCTGTCTCCCTGCAGGTGCGGGACACGCGACGGCGGCCCCACCATCCAAATCGGCATCCGGGGCACGCCACGTGAGCGGCACCAGCGCAGCGCCATCGTACCGTCGCGCGGCCGCAGCGCCTCGCCACCCGCCCACCGTCGCCCCGGCACCGGCTCAGGTTAGGGCCTGGCGGACGGAGGCCCCGGCGGCGTGGATGCGGGTCACGGCGCCGGCCACGGCCGAGACCTGCTGGGCCGTCATGTGCGACCACAGCGGAAGCGTCATCACCCGCCTCGAGAGCTCCTCGGTGACCGGCAGCTGCCGTCGCTGCGGCCAGCGCCCGGCGTAGGCCTTCTGCAGGTGGATCGGCGGGTGGTAGTACCGGCGGGAATCCACGCCTTCGGCCCGCAGCGCCCGCGCCAGCTGGAGGGCGGTGAGGCCGAACGCGCTCGGGTCCACGATCACGGTGAGGTCCTTGTAGGTAGAGGTGTCGCCCTCGCCCACCGCCGCCGGCGCCAGTCCCGGCAGCCCGGCCGTCTCCGACGCGAAGCGCCGGACGAGCTCGCCGCGGTGCACGACGCGCTCCGCCAGTCCCTCCAGGGAGGCGAGCGCCACGGCCGCGTGCAGCTCCGACATCCGGGCGTTGAGACCGGGGAACCGGCAGTCGTAGTCGCCGCCGTTCCCGTAGTCGCGCCCGAGCCGGCACGCCTCGGCCAGGCCGGCGTCGCCCGTCGCGACGAGTCCGCCCTCGCCCCCGACCACCACCTTGGTCGGGCTCAGGCTGAAGACCTCGGCCATCCCGAACCGGCCCACGGGGATTCCGCCCCGCTTGCTCCCCAGGGCGTGGGCGGCGTCGTAGACGAGCGGGATGCCGGCACCGTCGGCCAGGACCTGGAGCCGCTCCACGTCGCACGGCGTGCCGTACACGTGGGTGGCGGTCATGGCGGAGGCGCCGTCCACCAGCCCGGCCGCGTCGACCGGGTCCAGTGTGCAGGTGGTGGGCTCGACCTCGGCGAAGTCGGGCGACCCGCCTGCCCACACCACGGCGTGGGCGCTGGCGGCGAAGGTGAAGCTGGGCATGACCACTCGCCCGGTGGCGCCGAGGGCCTGGAGGACGAGCATGAGGCCCGACGTGCAGCTGGACACCCCGACGACGTGGGCGGCGCCGGTCTCGGCCGCCACCCGCTCCTCCAGCTCGGCGACGGTGGGCCCGTTGGTGAGGCGGCCGCTGTCGAGGATCGTCCGTAGTCGATCGGCCAGGGCGGGGGTGTCGGGCAGGAAGGGCCGGACGAGGGGAAGCCCATCCGGGAACGCCTTCGGCCCGCCCAGCACTGCGGGCGGCAGGCTCACGGCCGGCGGCGCTCCCTCACCAGCTGAGCACGCCCGTGTCGGGCCGGCCGGGGACATCGCCCGCCCGGTCCAGCGGTACACGGGCTTCGGCCAGGGCGAACATGAGGGTCCGCACCTCCTCGGAACGACGCCTGGACGCGAAGGCCTCCAGCTCCACCAGGCCCCTGCGGAGCAGGGACCGAGGCGTGGGAAGGGGCAGCACCCGCGTGATGGAGGGATGGATGGTGGGATAGGCCTCCTCGTCGCAGTCCCGGAGCTCCTCCACCAGCTTCTCGCCCGGGCGCATGCCGGTGACCTGGATCTCGATGTCGGTGCCGACCTCGCGGCCCGACAGGCGGATCATGCGCTCGGCCAGGTCGAGGATGCGCACCGGCTCGCCCATGTCGAGCATGAACAGCTCCCCGCCCTGGGCCATGGCGGCGGACTGGAGAACCAGCTGGACCGCTTCCTCGATGCTCATGAAGAACCGGGTCATGGCCGGGTCGGTGACGGTGACCGGGCCGCCGGCCGCGATCTGGCGCATGAAGGTGGGCACCACGCTGCCCCGGCTGCCGAGCACGTTGCCGAAACGCACGGCGCAGTGACGGGCGCCCACGGGAGCGCAGCTGAGAACGAGCTGCTCACCCAGGCGCTTGGAGGCCCCCATGACGCTCGAGGGCACGACCGCCTTGTCGGTGGAGATGAAGACCAGGCGCTCCACGCCCGCCTGCTCCGCCGCCTCCAGGACGGTGGCCGTGCCGAGGACGTTGGTGGAGGCGGCCTCGCACGGGTAGGCCTCGAGCAACGGCACGTGCTTGTGGGCAGCGGCGTGAAAGACGATCTCGGGGCGATGGAGGGAGAACAGGTGCGTCATCAGGTCGCGATCGCGGATGTCGGCCAGCACCTGCACCGTCTCCCGGCTGATGGAGGTGGCGGCGTCGTGCAGATGGGTCTCGTCGTGGTCGACGAGCACGAGGGCGACCGGGTCGCAGGCCGCCACCTGACGGGAGATCTCCGATCCGATGGACCCACCGGCGCCCGTGACGAGCACCCGCCTGCCCTCGAGGAGGGCCCGCACGCCGTCGAGGTCGGTGACGACCTCCTTGCGACCGAGCAGGTCCTCGATGCGCAGGTCACGGACGTCGCTGATGGAGACGCGGTTGCCGACGGTGCTGGCCATGCCCGGCACGATCCGGAGGGCGATGCCGGCCTGCTCCGCGGCGCCGGCCGCCTGTCGCACCAGGGCCTGGTCGACCGAGCTCATCGCCAGCACGGCCTGATGGGCCGACGTCCGCTCAGCCACGCGGGGAAGCTCGGCCATGCCGCCCTCGATCCGAAGTCCCATGAAGGAGCGGCCGTGGCGGCGCGGGTCCTCGTCCAGGACGGCCACGGGAACCAGCCCGGCCCGGGGGCTGCGCAGCATCTCCCGTACCAGGGCGGCGCCGGCGTCACCGGCGCCGATCACGACCACCCGCAGGCCCGGCTGATCGCTCGAGCGGCGCTGGAACGAGAAGAGCCGGGACTGGAACCGGAGGGCGCCGGTCAGGAAGGTCCCCAGCACCACGCCGAGGATGATCACCGAGTAGGGCACCCGGCGACCAACGAGGATCTCGACCGTGGCCAGGGTCATCAGGGTGACGAGGCCGCTGGCCAGGAGACGGCGGGCCTCCTGGATGCTGGCATGTCGCCACAACTGACCGTAGAGACCCCACGCCCAGTTGCTGAGCAGGCTCAACATCACGCCAAGGGGGAGGAACTCCCAGAAGAGGTCCCAGTGGTGTTCCGGGACCTTGCCGTCAAACCGGAGGATCAGCACCGCGGCGAAGGCGGCGGTGACCAGCGCGGCGTCGAGCACGGCCAACAGGAGGTCGCTGCGGACCCTGGCCGCCCTCCTCGCCAATCTGGTCCAGAGCGGACTCCTCCCCGCCCCCCCTTGCTGTGCCACCCCGGCCGCCCCTCGTTCTCACTGCTGCAACAGTCACAGGTTGACTAGCTCACTGCGCCAGCCCCGAGCCGATACGGTGACTATACCACCACTATCTGTGGGCTCTAGGGGCAATATGTCGGGTTTCACACAAGTAAAGGAGACCAGTGGGCACATTCTCACCCGTTTGCCCGGCGGGTGGATCTCACCCCTCCAGAAGGCGGCGGTAGAGGCACTCGGTCGTGCTCACCGACCTATGGATGTCGTACCTGTCACCGGCCGCCCGGGCGCCCTGAGCCAATCGTCTCCGCTCGTCGGGGTCGCCCACGAGGCGGGCCAGCGCGTCGGCCAGCAGGTCGGGCCGCCCCGGTGCCACCAGCACGCCGGCCGACGGCTCCACCGCCTCCGCCACCCCGCCCACGGCCGTAGCGACGACCGGCAGCCCGGCGACCAGCGCCTCCATCACCGCCAGCGGGTACCCCTCGTACGTCGAGGCGAGGGTGAACAGGTCGGCGGCCGCCAGCAGTCGCGGCACGTCGTCGCGCTGGCCGAGCAGCAGGAGCGCGGGACCGAGCCCGAGCTGGCGGTGGCGGGCCCGCACCTGCGCCTCGAGCGGCCCCTGGCCGACGGCCAGGAAGCGAACCGGCAGGCCACGGTCGACCAGGAGCCGGGCGGCCAGCAACAGGTCGGGCCACGCCTTCTGCTCGCGGTAGTTCGCCACGGTGAGCACGACGACCTCGCCCGGCGCCAGCCCGAGCTCCTCTCGCGCCGCCTCCCGCTCGCCCGCGGCGCCCCGCACCGCGGCCAGGTCGATGCCATGGACCTCCACCGCCGTCCGGGCGCGGGTACGGCGCCACCACATCGACGCCCGGGTCTGCTCGGAGACGGCCAGCGTCGCGTCGTCGAGAGGTGACGTGATGGCGTTGAGGAGGCGGGTGGGCAGTGCGAACGTCGACCATGCGTTGTGCTCGGTGGTCACGATCCGCGGTCGTCTTGAGCGAGGGAGGGTGTGGGCAACGAGCCGGGTGACACTGGCGACCAGGGGCGAGTGGGCGTGGACGACGGCGAAGCGGCCGGAGGCGAGAAGGGCCCGCAGGCGGGACGGCCACCTGAGGCGGTGGCCGCCGGCCCCGAGGCAGGTGACCGGGACGCCGAGCGCCACCAGGTCGGCCACCAACGCGTCCTTCCAGGGCAGCACGTACGCTGCCTCGATGGCGAACGCCGCCCGGTCGTGCACCCGAGCGGCGGCCACCAGCAGCCGCTCGGCCCCGCCGAGACCGAGACCCTTCACCAGCCACAGGACCGGCACGGGCGCTTCCGCCGCCTCCATGGGGGCCTGACCCTACCGGTGTGCGGCATCGCCGGACTGCTCGACCCGAACGCGTCGACGGGCACCGCGACCCTGCACTCCCGGGCGCAGGCGATGGGACGCACGCTGCGCCACCGCGGCCCGGACGACGAGGGGGTGTGGGTCGACGAGGAGGCGGGCGTCGCCCTCGCCAGCCGCCGCCTGGCCATCGTGGACCTGTCAGCGGCCGGCCACCAGCCCATGGTGTCGGGCAGCGGGCGCTTCGTCCTGGTGTTCAACGGCGAGGTGTACGACCACCGGCAGCTGCGGGCGCGCCTCGAGGCGACGGGCGTCCGTTTCTGCGGCCACTCCGACACCGAGGTGCTCCTGGCCGCCATCGAGGCTTGGGGGCTGCGGACGGCGCTGGAGCGCAGCAACGCCATGTTCGCCCTCGCCCTCTGGGACCGCCGTGAGCGAAGGCTCACGCTGGCCCGGGACCGTCTGGGCGAGAAGCCCCTCTATCACGGGTGGGCAGGTGGCGACGTGGTGTTCGGTTCGGAGCTGAAGGCCCTCTCTGCCCATGGCGGCTTCTGCGCCGACATCGACCGCGACAGTCTGGCCGCGTACCTGCGCTACAGCTTCGTGCCCCATCCCCGCACGATCTACCGGGGCGTGGCGACGCTCCCGCCCGGGTCGATGACGACGTTCGGGCCGGGCATGCCTCCTGGGACCTTGCCCGAGGTCCACACCTGGTGGGCCCTCGGTGACACGGTGGCGGCGGGGGCGGGTGCCCGCCTGGGCGCTGTCCCGGGCGACGCGGTCGACCAGCTCGACGAGTTGCTCGGGGACGCCGTCGCCCTGCGCCTCGAAGCGGATGTCCCGGTGGGAGCGTTCCTGTCGGGAGGCATCGACTCATCGACGGTCGTGGGGCTGGCCCAGGCCAGAGGGCACGGGCGCGTCCGGACGTTCACCGTGGCCATGCCCGACGTGGGGTTCGACGAGGCGTCCGACGCCCGGGAGGTGGCCCGCCACCTCGGCACCGAACACACCGAGATCGCCCTCTCGGCCGTCGACGCCCTGGCCGTGGTGCCCCGTCTTGCGACGATCTATGACGAGCCGTTGGGCGACCCGTCGGCCCTGCCCACCGTTCTGGTCTCGGAGGCGGCCAGCACCTTCGCGACCGTGTGCCTGTCGGGCGACGGGGGCGACGAGGTGTTCGGGGGGTACAACCGCCACGTCCTCGGGCCCCGCCTCTGGCGCCGGCTGGGCCCGCTGCCGCGCCCAGCCCGCTCGGCCCTGTCGGCCGGCGTGCTGCACGTCCCGGCCGGGTGGTGGGACGCGGCCGGACGGGCCCTTCCGCGCCGGCTGCGGGTGAGGAACCCGGGGGACAAGGCGGCCAAGCTCGCCCGGCTGCTGGCGTGCCGGGACGCCGCGGCGCTCTACCTGGGCCTGGTCAGCCAGTGGGACGATCCGGCTGGCGTCGTCCTGAGGTCCACCGAACCGCCGACCGTCGCCACCCGGCCGGAGAGCTGGCCCCCCCTGCACGGCACCTTGGAGGAGTTCCTCTGGCTCGACACCGCCATGGTGCTCCCTGACAACATGCTGGCCAAGGTCGACCGGGCCAGCATGGCGGCCAGCCTGGAGCTGCGGGTCCCCCTGCTCGACCACCGCCTCGTCGAGTGGGCCTGGCGCCTCCCCACCGCCTCCAAGGTGCATGAGGGCAAGGGCAAATGGCTGCTCCGCCGGGTGCTCGACCGCTACGTGCCCGCCCCGCTGGTCGATCGCCCCAAGATGGGGTTCGATCCGCCGCTCGGGACCTGGCTCCGTGGACCCCTCCGCCCGTGGGCGGAGGAGCTCCTCGCCGCGGCGCGACTCGCCCGCGACGGTTGGTTCGAGACGGGCCAGGTGCGGGCCAGATGGACCGAGCACCTGAGCGGCCGACGCAACCACGACTACGAGCTGTGGTCGGTGCTCATGTTCCAGTCGTGGCTGGACGCAAGGTGAGCTTCACGATCACCGAGCTCCGGCCTTCCGACGAGCCACAGGTGCTCGAGCTGCTCTGCCTCTCACTCGGATGGGCGCGCGACGACCACCACGCGGCGTTCTTCGAGTGGAAGCACCGGCGAAACCCCTTCGGGCCGTCGCTGGCGTGGGTGGCGAGGAGCGAGGGGCGCGTCATCGGGCTGCGAATGTTCATGCGATGGGAGTTCGAGCGGCGCGGCAGGACCATCCGGGCGGTGCGGGCGGTGGACACGGCGACCCATCCGGACCACCGCGGGACAGGAGTCTTCTCGAGGTTGACCGCCCACGGCCTCGACGCCGTCCGGGAGGCTGGGGTCAGCTTCGTGTTTAACACCCCGAACCGGCAGAGTCGCCCCGGGTACCTGAAGCTGGGCTGGCGGCCGGTCGGACGGGTCCGGCTCCGGATGCGTCTCGGTACGATCTCCGGCTTGTCCAGGGTGGTCAAGGCCCGGACGGCCGCAGACCTCTGGTCACTGCCCACCACCGCGGGGCAACCCGCCGGCCGTGCGCTGGCCGATCGGCCGGCGTTGACGTCGCTCCTCGAGTCCCAACCTCGATCCGGGGCGATCTCGACCCGGCGCACGGTCGACTTCTTGAGGTGGCGGTACGCCGGGTTCCCGCCCCTGGAGTACCGGGCCTCGTTCGGGGAGGGCGGTCCAGCGGACGGGCTCGCGCTCTTCCGCCTTCGTCGCCGTGGGCCTGCCGTGGAGGCGACGATCGGCGACGTGCTGGCGCCCGGCGGCGACCGCAGGCGCGAGGCGGCTCTGGCCCGGGCGGTGCTCCGGGAGTCGGGCGCGGACTACGCGGTCCTCTCCGCCACCGGCTGGCGGAGCGGTTTGCCCGTGCTGGGCCATGGGCCGGAGCTCTCCTGGTACGGGATGGCGGGGGGAGATCCACCGCCCGTCGGCGCCTGGAGTCTGAGCCTGGGTGACATCGAGCTCTTCTAGAATGAGGGGTGCGCTCGAATGAGGGTGCGCTCGCCCGTCGGCAGGCCGCCCCCGGGGCCATACCATTGAGGGTTGCGCCTGAGGTGCTCGGCGCCCCACGTGGCGGACACTGGCCCGAGGGGGATGAAGCGACCCTGATGACCCCAACCACACACGACGATGGCTGAGGGGGGCGGTCGCCTCGACGCTCCACCGCCCGAGCTCCGATTCCGGCGCAAGGTCGGAGTACGCCAGGCGCTGGGCGACCTCTGGCGCTTCCGGGAGCTGATCAGGGCTCTCACCGAGCGTCAGATCCGGGCCCGCTACAAGCAGGCCGCCCTCGGGCTGGCGTGGGCGATCATCACGCCCCTCGTCTACACGCTGGTCTTCACCCTCTTCTTCAGCCGAGTGGCGGACGTCGACACCGGCGGGGCTCCCTACGCCCTGTTCGCCTACCTGGGCCTTCTGCCGTGGACGTTCTTCTCGTCGTCGGTCTCCACGGGGGGCATCAGCCTGGTGATGAACATCTCCCTGCTCAACAAGGTGAACTGCCCTCGGGAGGTCTTCCCCCTCAGCAGCGTGGCCGGCGCCGGCGTGGACAGCGTCGTGGCCACGGGGATGCTCGGGTTGCTGTTCGTGATCACGGGGTACGCGCCCCGCGCCACGTCGTTCTGGGTCCTCGTCCTCGTGCCCATCGTGGTGGTCTTCGCCGTCGCCGTGAGCCTCGTGCTGTCCTCCATCACGGTGTATCTCCGCGATGTCGCCCACGTCCTCCCGATCATCCTCCAGGTGGGCCTGTTCGCCACACCGGTCGCCTACGGCATCGAGGTCGTCCCGGCCGACCTGCGATGGCTCTACGCCATCGTCAACCCGATCGCCCCGGTCATCGACGGGCTCCGCCGCTCGGTCCTCCTGGGCCAGGCTCCCCGACTGGGCCTGGTGGCGCTCGCCGCCGCCAGCTCGGCGATGCTGCTGGTGCTCGCCTACCGCCTGTTCAAGCGGCTCGAGACCGGGATCGCCGATGTCGCCTAGGGGGACGGTCGCCGCCCGTCACGTGTGGAAGCGCTTCCGTCCGGACCGAGGGCGGTCGCTCCTCAGGGACGAGATCGAGCGACTGCGCGCCCACGGCCTCCGTGGCCGGCGCAAGGAGTGGACGTGGGCGCTCCGGGACGTCGACTTCGAGCTCGCGCCGGGCGGGTCCTTCGCCTTCGTCGGCTCCAACGGCTCCGGCAAGTCGACCCTGCTCAAGATCCTGACCCAGGTGATGTACCCCTATGCCGGCAGCATCGAGGCCGTGGGCAGGGTGGGTGCCCTCATCGAGGTGTCGTCGGGCATCCACCCGGATCTGACCGGACGGGAGAACTGCTTCTTCTACGGGACCCTGCTCGGGCTCGCGCGGGCGCAGGTGGCGGCGCGCTTCGACGAGATCGTTGCGTTCAGCGAGCTCGACGACGCCATCGACCGGCAGGTCAAGTACTACTCGAGCGGCATGAAGATGCGCCTCGGCTTCGGCGTCGCGGCCTTCCTGGAGCCGGACATCCTGCTCGTCGACGAGGTGCTGGCGGTGGGCGATGCGGCATTCCAGCAGCGGTGCCTGGACCGCATGCGCCAGGTCCTCGCCCAAGGGACGACGCTCGTGTACGTGTCCCACGACCTCGCCACCGTCGAGGCCATGTGCAGCCAGGCGCTGTGGCTGAGGAAGGGTGTCGTCGAGGAGATCGGCGCCACGAACGACGTGCTGGCCGGGTACCGGCGCTCGATCGAGGAAGGCGCGGAGACCGACACGTCGATCGACGGAGCCGTGCGCGTCCTCAAGGCCGAGGTCAGCGGGGCGGGCCGCGACACCGTCGATGCGGGAGGCGAGGCCCGCATCGAGCTTCGCCTGCACGCGGCCGAGCCGCTCCACGGGACGCTCCAGCTCGGCATCAGCCAGGGCCCGGCGTCGCCCTTGCTCCTCGTCAAGCGGGACGTGGAGCTGGCCGGAGCGGAGGTCGTCGTGCGGTGCGTGCTGCCGTCGGTGCCCCTGGCGGCGGGGCGGTACTACCTGTGGCTCGGCGTCTTCACCGAGGTGGGCGCCGACCTGATGCCGTGGCACCCGGCCGCGCACTTCGACATCACGGGCCCTCCTCTGGTCGCCGCCCCCAAGGGCATCGTCCGCCTCGCCCCCATTCACGTCGACGCCGACTGGACCATCGCAGAGGCTGGGTAGTGAGCGCACACGACGCGGTCTGCCGGGGCCCTCAGCGCTTCACCGCGGCCAGGCGCCATCGCTTCGCGTCCTCGAAGAGCGCCTCGACATGTCCGAAGGCGCGCTCGATCTCGTGCTCGCCTCCGGTGCCCTTTCGAACGTCGAGGACCACCGTCCCGCCGGGGCGGGTCGCCTCGGCTACGGCGTCGAGGTAGGTGGCGACCGGATAGTGAAAACCCCACGAGATCAACGAGACCGTGAGGTCGACCGGCTGGATGGCCTGGATCGCCTCCGGTCGGGGCTCCAACAGGTGGACCTGCGACCGCTCCACGCCGTTGGCCATGAGCAGCTCGACGGCGACCTCGAGCGAGTTGTAGAACGACGACGTGGCACGGTAACCGTACGCGATGGCAGAGGGCAGCTCGCTCCGGTCGAGGAGGAACGACTGAGCGACGCTGCCTCGCGAGAGGTAGAGCCGATGCAGGAGCGCGTCGATGGCGGCGACCCCACATCCGATGTCCAGTATGCGCGTGCACCGCTCCGGCAGCACGCCGCGGATGCTGTCGAGGTCGGCGGCGATGCCCTGACCGAACCCGTGCTTCACGGCCCTGCGTCGCAGCCGGCTCTCCGCCTTGAGCACGGGGAGGGGGGCGGGCAACCGCAATCGACGGAGCGCAGGAGCCAGCGCCTGCAGGTCGGTCCGCTGGAGCAGGACGTACAGGACGGCCGCGTCCGGGACGACGAGAGCAGAGGGTCGCGAGGGGCGAAGGGGCCCGGCACCACGCGCCGCGGAGGGCCAGCGCCGACGGGAGGGCCGTCGACGCGACGCCGGCATGGGCACGAGCGTCACGGTACCTGGGCTGGCCCGGCCTCACGCCCCCTTGACGAGGGCGACAGCCGCCCGCCGGAGGCGCCGCTTGGCCTCCAGGGCAACCGGGTTCCGCTCGAGTCGGACGGGCGCGAACGCCGTCTCGCCCGCGACGCTCCGCCACAGCCCTCGGAGCGGATGGGTGCAGTCCCGGTGCCAGGGCTTGGGCCGGTCCAGGAAGTGGACGACGCGGGGATCCTGGCGCGTGGCCTCGACGACTTCCTCCTCGTACAGCAGGAACGCACTGGAGCACTCGTCCCAGATCGGGGTCTGCTGGTTCCAGCCGGGGTCCAGCTCGGTCCAGTCACCGAGGACGGCGGTGTTCAGCAGGTCTTGGTCCAGATCGTCCCCCGCCGGCGCCGACCGACGGTTCTCGAGCGCTCGCTCGCTGATCCGCTGGGACCGCCATCGCTCGACGTCGATCAGGAGGAAGCCGGAGTTGAAGTACGGCGTCAATGGAGGAAGCCCCTGCGCCCGCCAGCTCCTCACGCCGCCCCACGAGCCGAAGTACGGCGAGTTCAGGTTTCGTACCGCGCCGAGGGGCCGGTCGGCCAGATCAGCCTCCCACAGCGGGTCCAGGGGCCGGCACACCACGACATCGCTGTCGAGGTAGAGGACACGACCGTCTCCTTGGACGACCTGGGGCACGAGCAGCCGGAAGAACGCGGCCGGGCTCAGGTGGCCGGTGGGACCGTCGAGGCCGGAGTCATGAGCGTCGACCCAGGTCAGGCTCCGACCAGCGAGCGGCGCCGAAGCCTCCACCTTGGCCCGAAGCTCCTGCGAGATGGCGTCGTGGAGGATCGTGACGTCGAAGCTGTCGTCGCTGTGGGTGAGGGCGGAGCGAAGGGTCACCGCCAGGGGCAGGGCGAAGGCGGCATCCGCGGCCAAGACCAAGTGGCGCCCGGCCGATCCGCTCATGGGCGGAGGATAGCGACCGGTGGTGGGGCGGACAGCCTATCGGGTGGCTACCTTCGCAAGGCTGGGAGCTCGGTCTCACGGCTCGCCGGCGGGGGGGCCGAGCAGCTCCATGTCGATCCGGTCCAGGACCGCTGCGCTCGAGTCGCCGAACTTCCGGGCGAAATAGCGACTGGAGGCCCTCGCGTCCTCGATGTCGTCCTCGCCCAGCAGGCGCGGGTGCTGGCGGTGCTCGAACCGGGTGAAGTGCAACGCGTGGTTCCGGAGGTCGGCGGAATGGCGGCGGGCGAGGACGGTGTGGAACCACGACTCGGTCGGGATGGCCGTGCGCCGAAAGTACCGCAGCAGGTCGGCCTCGTGCTCGGCCGAGTCCAGGAGCTCGTCGACCAGCTCGCGCCTGAGGGCGAAGTAGTCGGGCCCTATGACGCAGCGCGTCGAACCGGTGAACGGGTGCCGCCTCACACGGGTCGCGAAGGCGCCCGGGAGCCCGTGTGGCCGTGGGCGGAAGTAGGTATGGGCCCGCATGACGGGGAGGCGCGTCGCCAGGTGGACCGCCCGTCCCACGCCACGGGCGCCGCCGAGCGTTCGCCAGGCGGGTTGCGGCAGCCAGTGGTGCCGGAAGAAGTATCGCCGCTGCTCCTCCGTTCCCGTCCCGGGTTCGATCCCGCGGAGGTGCAGGATCCCGGCGAACTCCGCGGTGGCGAGGAGGTCGTGGAACTCCCCGACCGGGCGAAGGGGGTAGTCCTGACCGGAGAGGATCACGAGCCACTCCGAGCCCCGCAGCACCCGCATCGAGCAGAGGACGGCGTCGAGGTAGGTGGCATCGCCCCAATTGACCACCCACGGGACCTCGAGCACGTCGACCCCGAGGGCCCTGATCTGTGGTGCCAGCCGTTCCTTCGACCCGTCCCACTGGACGGCCACACGGCTCGGGGCCCGAGGGTCTGCCAGCCGGCGCACGAGACGGGCGAGGTGCGTCTGGTTCCCGTAGGCCGTGACCAGGTACTGGACGGTCATCGGCCGGCGGCAACCGCCTCGATGACCGCCGCCACGGCGGCGGGGGTGGAGTCGGGATGGTGATGGCGGCGAACGGCATCGGCTCCCCGCTGCCCGAGCAGCAGCCGCTCGGCCGGTTCCTCGGCCAGGCGCACGAGCTCGGCCGCCATCGCCTCTTCGTCACGGAACGGGGCAGTGACCCCGTTCTCGGCCAGCTCCATCGGACCGGCCGAGTCGGCGAAGCACAGCACCGGGCATCCTGCCGCTGCCGCCTCCATCGCAACCAGCGAGAGCGGCTCCTCACGGGAGGTCACCAGGACGACGTCGCAGGCCCCGTAGTACGGGTACACCGAGTCGGTCGGCGGGACCAGGGACACCGTGTCCTCCAGCCCGGCGTGCACGATGGCCGTCGACGCCCTGGCCCGGGCCGCCACCGTGGCACCGCCGACCCAGACGAATCGCAGCGGTCCGCTCCGCCAGGCGGTCGAGGCAAGCCTCGCCACCCTGACGAAGCGGTCGGTTCCCTTCACGCTCCCAACCCAACCGAACCCGCCCACCAGGAACGCATCGTCCGGGATCCCGAAGGCGCGCCGTACCGCCTGGGCGGCGGATGGGTCGTGGGGCGCGAGCGCCTCACGCTCGGGGGACCCGAGAATGGTGGTCACACGATCAGCCTGCACTCCGAGGCGTTCCACCAGCATCTCCCTGACCGCCCTCGACACGGCGATGAACTGACGGCCTCGCTCGAGCAGGATCGCCGTGCTGTCCCGGTGCATCCCCACCATGTCGTCGAGCTCGTGGACGTAGACGACGACCGGTGCAGCACCCTCGAGGAACGGCGTGGCGAGCTTGCCCGCGGCCACGGTGTTCACCAGCACGACGTCGGGCCTCCCGACACGGCGGACCAGGTCCCGGTGGTGGAGGTGCCTCGCCTGGTCGCGCAGGGTCGTCGAGAGGCGCCCCGAAAGGCGTTCCACCCGGCGCCAGGCAAGAGGGTCGATCACGACGCGGTCGATGCCCGATGCGAGGTCGGCGGCAATGGCGCCGCCCGACCCGAACAGAGCCGTGCAACGCCAGTCCGTGTTCTCGCTGGCCCAGCGGAGAAAGGAACGAAGGGCGATGGGTGCGCCTGTCCTCGTGCCGTACTCCGATATGGCGAGGAGGTGCACGACGCACGGATCGTACCGGGGCGGTCCCTGTCCGTCCCATCAGGTCGGCCCGCCGGAACATGGGTTCAGCGGGTCGTCACGGGGATGGTTTCTTGTCGTCCGGTCTGAGGCTCCTGTTCGTCTCCGGAGTCGGGTGGGGCGGGTCCGCACGGAGCACCCTCGAGCTGGCCGGCGCGCTCGCCCGTCGCGGCAACGAGGTGGCCGTCGTCCTGGGAAGCTCGCCCGCCCATGACCACGGCTGGTTCCAGCGGGGCGTCAACGCATGGGTGAAGCTGTCGAGGACGCCACTCGAACCCGCACTCCGCTACCCCCTCCGCTACGTGGGTCGCCACCTCGACGGGCCCGAGCCCCTGAACGGTGCCCGCGTCTATCGATCACCAGTGCCCGAGAACGCCTACGCGCGCCTGCTGCGCGCGCCACGCCCTGATGCGGTCGTGGTCAGCAGCCTCAGCCGCGCCGCGTGGCGGTGGGTCCGCCACGACCTCGTGCGCGCCGGCGTACCGAGCGTGCTCTACCTCCGGGAGGCGCATGCGATCGGGCACCTGGCCGTGTCGAGGGCACCGGCTGACCTCGTCCTGGCCAACGCCGCCTCCTACGCCGAACGGCTGCGCGACCTGGGCTACGCCTGTGAGGTCGTCCCCTCCCTCGTCGTCCGGGACGAGGTCTGCGTGGACTCCACACGGGAGAGGGTGCTGTACGTCAATCCCGTTCCGGAGCAGGGCCTCGAGCACGTCCTGCAGCTGGCTGAGCGCCGTCCCGCCGTCCCCTTCGTCTTCCAGGAGTCATGGCCCCTGTCGGACGGGGAGTGGGCCGCCCTCGGTGCCAGGGCGAGCGGCCTTGGCAACGTCTCCCTGCGCCGCCGGGCCGCCCACCCGGCGACGATCTACCGCGATGCCCGCCTGCTCGTCGTGCCGCCCTCCCCCGGGCGCCCGCGCGTCGTCCTGGAGGCGCACCACAACGGCATCCCGGTGCTCGGCGCCGACCTGGCGCCGATCCGCGAGATCGTCGGGCAAGGAGGGATCCTGGTGGCGGAGGACGCCGGGCCGGCCGACTGGGGTCGCGCCCTCGATCAGCTTTGGGAGCCCGGGCCGGCCTACGACTCGGCCGTCGAGGCCGCCCTGGCGAACGACCGCCGTCCGGAGCTCCAACCGGACGCGATCGTGGACCGGTTCGAGCACCTCGTCGCCGGCGTAGCTCGCCGGTGACGGCCCTGAGCGTGGTCATTCCCGTCCACGACAACGTCGGCACCCTCGAACAGCAGCTGCTCGCCGTCCTGGCCGGCACGGACGTCGGCGACGAGGTCGTGGTGGTCGACAACCGATCGACCGACGGGTCCAAGGCCGTGGCCGAGCAGGTGGGCCGACTGGCCGCGGCCAGGGGCGGTGGGCGTGTCCGAGTGGTCGAAGCTCACGGGCGGCTGGGGGAAGGACACGCCCGCAACGTCGGGGTGGCGGCGGCCGCCAACGATCTCGTCGCGTTCTGTGACGGCGACGACGTGGTCGGTGAGGGCTGGGCCGGCGCCATGCGTGACGGTCTGGCCAAGCATCGTTACGTGTGCGGGCCGGTCGACGTCGACAGGCTGAACCCTCCTTGGCTGGCCGGCGTGCGGGGCCGGTCCATCTTCCAGAACCGCGCCCTCCTGTTCGGCCTGGTGCCGTTCGCCCACGGCTGCAACCTCGGCGTACACCGCGCCCTGGCCGAGCAGCTCGGCTTCGACGAGGACCTCGAGATAGGCGTTGACATCGACTTCGCCATCAGGGCCTGGGAGCTGGGCGTCGAGATGGGATGGTTGCCCGACGCGGTCGTTCACTACCGCCACCGGACCTCCATGCGGGCCCTGTGGCGGCAGGGCGTGGGCTATGGGAGGACCCGCCCTCGTCTCCGTCGTCGCCTGCACGGCCTCGTACCGCGCCGCACGTGGTGGCACAACGCCCGTAACGTCGTCTGGCTGGTCCGCCGAGTGCCCCGCCTCGGTGACCGTGCCACGCGTGCCAGGTGGGTATGGGTGGCGGCCCAGCTCGTCGGTGAGGGCTGGGGCGCCGCCGATCGGCTTCGGCTTCGTCGTTGATGCTGGACCTCTCCGTGATCATCCCATGCCGCAACGTCGCCGATACGTTGCAGCAGCAGCTCGACGCGCTGGCGCAGCAGACATGGGACGGGACCTGGGAGTGCGTGGTCGTCGACAACGGGTCCACCGACGAGACGGCGAAGGTGGCACGCGGCCACGTCGGGCTCCGAGGACGCCTCCGGGTCGTCGTGGCGACGCAAGGACGGGGCGTGAGCTACGCGCGGAACGCGGGCGTCCGCGCCACGGTGAGCAGAGCCGTGGCCTTCTGCGACGGGGACGACATCGTCGCGCCCGGGTGGGTGGCGGCGGTCGGTGACGCGCTGCGGACCTACCCGCTCGTATCCGGCGCCATCGACGTGGAGCGCCTCAACACCGCCGCTCTGACGCGATCGCGCGGGGCGGTGCATGCGGACCGGCCACCTGTGTTTGGCCGCGTCACCTTCCTGCGCGGCAACAACGGCGGCATGCAGCGGACGGCTTGGGAAGGACTGGGGGGCTTCGACGAGCGCTTCATCGGCCTCGAGGACATCGAGTTCTCGCTGCGTGCCGCGGCCGCCGGGTGGGAGGTGTTCTTCGAGCCACGGGCGCTCGTCCACTACCGGTACCGCCCCGAGGTCGGTGCGCTCTGGCGTCAAGGCCTTTTCTACGGGCGGAGCTTTCCCGACCTGAGCGTCCGGGCCCGGCGGGCCGGCCTGCAACCGCCGGGGCGGCTGGCGGGCGTCCGCTCGTGGCTGTGGCTCGTCCGCCACGTCCCGAAGCTGGCGACGCGGGAGGAGCGGGCCGCATGGCTCTGGGTGCTCGCCAACCGGATCGGTGTCCTGTGGGGCTCCCTGCGGGCCCGGAGCCTTCATGTCTGACCCTGGTCTGACCGGGCACGGTGAGCCGTCTCACGGTTGCCGTGGAGCCGTCTTCTCGGGACGAGGACGGGCGTCGGGCTCGATTGTGCGCCCGAGCCGGTGGCGCCAGCCGTCGTGGACGGCGCGCAGGTTCACGACCAGGTGGCGCCAGGCGAGCCCGGGGGTGATGAAGACGTTGCTCAGCGGCTTGCCCACCCCGACCACGAGGGCCACCCGAGCCGCGGCCGTTCGATGGCCGTGCCGCCCGAGGATGTGCACCAGGTTCCGGAGCGAGTAGTAGCGCCGCCAGTCGACCGGCCCGAGCTGGGCGCGGGGCCGCACGGTCGGAGGGTCGCCCCTCGCTCCTGCCGCATCGGTGACCAGCACCGTGTAGCCGGCGGCCCGGAGGCGAAGGCCGTACTCGAGGTCGTCGAAGGCGAAGAACAGCTCGCTGGCGAACACCCCCACCCGCCGGACGGCCTCGACACGGTAGAGAGGGAACCAGCCCGACTTCAGGTAGTCCGCCGGCGCAACGCCCGAGGGCTCGGCCGTGACCGGGTGGAGGCGGCCACGCCTTCGATCGAGACGCGCCCCCCTGGCGCCGATGCCGCCGAGCGCGCCCAGCGGGCCTCCCGACGTGTTCGCCCGCCGGAGGAGCTGCTCCAGGACCTGGTCGTGCGTGGGCGGATCGTCGTCGTCGAAGACGGCGATCCAGTCATCGTCGCGGGCCGACGACAGCGCGTGCCTCATCCCGGCTGCGATGCCGCCGGCGGGGCCGAGGTTCTCGGCCGAGGCGAGGTAGTCGACCTGAGCCGCAGCCGTCGACGACCCGACCACCGCCGCAGTCGCCGGCGACGGCGCGTTGTCCACGACGACGAGGCTGTCGAGTGTGGTCGACTGCCTGGTGAGGACGTCGAGGATGCGGGCCAGCGCCTCGGGACGGCGGTACGTGACCAGGACGCCGTGCACGCGCTGGTCTCGGCTGGAACCAAGGTCGAGTTCTGGCACGTTCCGGTCCCCGTCGCGGCGAGAGCACGGAGCTTAGACCGGCCCAGCTGGCAGCCTGAAGCGACGGAGCTCGACCGCCGCCGCGGTCCGGATGCCTCGGGATCGGACCGTCACGGTAGTGTCGCCGCCGTGTCGGGAGACGACGGCGGTCGAGCCGGTCGGAGGCGTCGTCAGCCCCGCCCGCACCCAACCGGGCGTCCCATGGCGACCTTCGGCGGCACGGACGATCCGGACTGAACACGCCCGAGTGGACGGCGGTCGAGACGATCATCGTCGCCCATGAGGCTTCGAACCCTCACCGCACCTGATGGCCCAATGAGGATCGTTCGTGCCGGCGCCCTCGGGTCGCTCCGTCTCGCACGGCGGCTCGGCACCTACCGCGTGGTGGCGACGGTGGTTGCGGTCCCGCTTCTCACCCAGAACTGGAACCGCCGGTGGGCGGGCGACATCTACCTGCACGCGGCGGCCGTGGCCGAGGTGGCCCGGCATCCCCTCTCGCCCGGCAACCCCCTGGTCGCCGGTGATGCGGCCGACCCGGAGTACTCCCCCTACATCGTGCTCCTCGGCGCGTTCACCCGAGTCACGGGGCTCGACGTGTTCACCACGCTCCGCCTGGCCGGCGTCCTCGCCCTGATCACCCTTCTCGTCGTGGTGCCCTGGGCGCTCGACCGGCTGGTCGACGACCGCTCGGCGGCTCCGTGGTTCCTGGTGTTCACGCTGGTCCTGTGGGGTTGGGAGCCGTGGCGCTGGAGCGGGTACCTCAACCTCAACTCCATCGGGTTCATCCTCCCCTACCCATCGGTCGTGGGCGCTTCCCTGCTCCTGGTCGGTCTGGCGTTGACAAGGCGGCTCCTAAAGCGGCCGACGCCGGCGAGGGGGGCGGTGCTCGGCCTGCTCTCCGGGTGCCTCCTGCTGGTGCACCCCTTCTCTTCGATCTCGATGGCCGTCGGTGCGGCCGCGCTGCTGCTCGGTGGCCGCCGCTTCGGGCGCTCCCAGGCGCGGGCGCTGGCTGTCGCCGTCGCCGTCGCGGCAACGGTGGCACTCTCATGGCCGTACTTCCCGGTGCTGAAGTTGCTGTCCGAGGGCTCGATCTACGACCCCGTGCACGAGACCCTCTACGACGGGATCCCGGTCCGGACGCTCCTCGCCCTGCCGGGGGTGGTGACCCTCTGGGCGGCATGGCGCCGCGACCACCTCGATCCGCTCGCCCTCGCTTTCATGGGTGCGGTCGGGATCTACGCCGTGGGTGGGCTCACCGGCAGGGAGAGCCTCGCCCGCGTGCTGCCCCTCGCCATGCTGGCCGCGCACCTCTCACTGGCCGTGGCGACGAGCCGGCTGGTGAAGGACCGATCGCGCCGCGCTCGATCCCCCTTGCTGGCAGGAGCGTTCGGGCTGCTCCTGGTGGGCGTTCTCGGTTGCGTGGAGGCCCTTCCGAACATGGTCCCTCCTCCACTGCTCCCCGCCTCGCTCCGCTCCGACCCAAGGGCCCAGAGCGAAGTCGAGCGAATGAGCGTTCTCGCCAGCCTGGAGCCGGGGCGGACCATCGCGACGGACATCGGGTTGGTCAACCGGGCGGCCCCCGCCTTCGAGCTGAAGACCGTCTCGGCGGGGTTCATCGAACCGTTCCTCGAGGACCGGATTCAACGTGAACAGGCGAACACGGCCCTGTTCGCAGCAGCCACGCCGTCCGGCCTTCGACGATCCTTGCTGCGCCGCTACGACGTGTCGTACGTCATCACGACACCAGGGAACCCTGTGCTCGACGAGATGGCGGGACGTCGATTCGACCTGGGCGGGTTCCTGGTCGTCGAGCTTCGGCGTCCGACCCGGTAGAGCCGCGGCCCGCTTCGTCGGACGGGCATCGACGGCGCGCCACCCGGCCGTTGCCGCGTACCGTCTCTGAGATGCGTGAGGCGGTGAAGAGGGCGCTGGCCAGGATCCCCAGGGGAGAACGCTCCGGCGGGACCACCATCTTGATCTACCACCGGGTCGGGGGCGGTTCGCTCGACGAGCTCGACACGCCTCGGCCCGCATTCGAGGCCCAGCTCGACGCCCTCGGCGAGTACGACGTCGTGAGCCTCGACACCGCCCTCGACCGCCTCGACGCCGGCGACCGCCGCCCGAGCGTGGTGCTCACCTTCGACGACGGCTTCCGGGACCTGTCCGACAACGCCTGGCCCCTGTTGCGCGAGCGGGGCGTCCCCTTCACCGTGTACCTCGCAACCGGGTACGTCGGGGGCATCATGCACTGGGAGGGGTCGACGGCACGGGCTGCGGGAGCGGCCCTCACCTGGGAGCAGCTCGGCGAGATGGTGGGCTCTGGGTTGTGCACCGTCGGCAACCACACCCATTCCCATGCCCGCCCCTGCGAGCTGACCTCGGCCGAGGTGGACCGGTGTTCGGACGAGATCGAGATGCACCTGGGTGCGGCAGCCCGGCCCCGCCATTTCGCCTTCACGTGGGGCGTCGAGGTGCGGTCGATGCGCCCCATGCTCCACCAGCGCTTCCGGTCGGCGGCGACCGGACGGCTCGGACGCAACATGCCGGGCTACGACCCCATGGCCCTGCGGCGGGTCCCCGTTCGCCGCAGCGACCCGGTCGAGTTCTTCGTCGCCAAGCTCAGCGGCAGCCTGCTCCCCGAGCGCTCGTACGATCTGGCCGTCAAGGTGGCGAAGCGGCTGGGCGCGCGTGGCTGAGCCATCCCGACGAACGTCGACCGGCCCGCTCCGGGTCGCCCATCTCACCACTGTCGACATGAGCCTGCACCTCCTGCTGGCGGCCGAACTGCGGGCTGACGTCGAGGCCGGGTTCGAGGTCTTCGGCATCTCCGCGCCGGGCCGGTACGTCCCCGCCGTCGAAGCCCTGGGCGTCACCCACGTCCCCGTGGCGAGCCTCACCCGTGCATGGTCCCCGAGCCGGGACCTGCGGGCCGCGTCGGAGCTGTTCACCACCTTGCGGCGCCTCCGCCTCGACGTGCTCCATACCCACACGCCCAAAGCGGGGGTGCTCGGCCGGGTCATGGGCCGTGCCGCCCGCGTCCCGGTGGTCGTCGACACCTGTCACGGCCTGTGGATGAGAGACGACGACAGCCGGGCCAAGAAGGCGGCCGTGGTGGGCGTCGAAGCGCTTGCCTCGCAGTTCGCGCATTTCGGGCTGTACCAGAACGCCGAGGACCGCCGCGCCCTCCGCCGCCTGGTGAGGCAGAGCCGCTCCCGGGTGGTCGGCAATGGCGTCGACCTCCTTCGGTTCCGCTTCGACGCGGCTGGCCGGGAAAGGGTGCGAGCCGAGCTCGGGGTGAGGTCCGGGGAGCAGCTGGTGGGCGGGGTGGGCCGGCGCGCGGCCGAGAAGGGCATCCCCGAGCTCGCTGCCTCGGCCCGAGCGCTGGAGGGACGGGCCCGGTTCGTATGGGTGGGCCCGCCCGACGTCGGCAGCGGCCCCGAGCCGGCCGGCCTCACCTTCCTCGAGGAGCGCACCGACATGGCCGCGGTGTACTCGGCTCTGGACGTGTTCGCTCTTCCGTCCCACCGCGAGGGCTTCTCGCGCTCGGCCATGGAGGCCGCCGCCTGCGGGCGCGCCATGGTGCTCAGCGACATCCGGGGCTGTCGGGAGATCGGCGAGCACGACCGCCACGTCCTGCTCGTGCCGGCCCACGACATCGGCGCACTCACCGACGCGCTCGGCCGGCTCCTGGACGATCACGCCCTTCGCCATCGACTGGGGGAGGCGGCCCGCCAGCGAGCCGAGCAGGAGTTCGACCAGCGCCGGGTGGCGCAGGCCTCCATCGACACGTACCGGCTGGTCGCGGCGCGGCGCGGGCTGGCTTGGCCGCCATGAGGCGGACCGTCGACGTGGTCGTGGCCGTTGTGATCGGCGTCGTCCTGGCGCCCGTCATGGCCGCTGCAGCCCTCGCCATCCGAGTCACCATGGGTCGTCCCGTACTGTTCCGCCAACGGCGAAGCGGGCAGCACGGTCGGGAGTTCTCCATCGCCAAGTTCCGCACCATGCGGGCGCCGCGTCACGAAGGCGAGCCCGACGCCGATCGGCTCACGCGGCTGGGCCACTTGTTGCGTTCGACGAGCCTCGACGAGATCCCACAGCTCCTGAACGTGGTGAGGGGCGACATGAGCCTGATCGGGCCGAGGCCCACCCTCCCCGAACAGGTCGCCCACTACAGCGCCCACCAGCGGCGGCGCCTGGAACTGCGGCCCGGGATGACCGGGTGGGCGCAGGTTCGTGGCCGCAACGCCATCACCTGGCCGGAGCGCATCGAGCTCGACATCTGGTACATCGACCACCGCTCCCTGCTGCTCGATCTGCGCATCCTCGTGCTCACCGTCCGCAACCTGTTCAGGCGGGAGGGCATCACCGGCCCGGGAGGCGTGAACCAAGGCTTCCCGGTGCCACCGCCAGACGAGGACCGATAGCCACGAGTCGTGCCTCGGCCGATGCCGTACCGGTCAGGCGGCGCGGGCGGTCATCGGTCGACCGACACCAGGACGAACCGCCCGTCTCGGTAGACCACCGACCCGAGCGCCTCCGCCTCGTCGTCCGACCGGCCCTCGAGCAACACCAGCGAAACCCCATAGCGCTCGATGATCCTGCGGCGCTCGCGAGCCGACGTGGTGGCGAAGAACCGGGAGACGTCGCTTCGGCGCTGCTCGGCGTCCTCGAGGAGCGGCGCGATGTACCCCGGCGCCACCACCTTGGCCCCGAGGCCGGGCGCCACCCGGGCCGGCCGCCGCCCACGCACCAGCAGCACGTCCTCTCGCGATGTCTCCTCCAGGAAGCGCAGCTCCTCGTCGAGCGGCCTGAGGCGCGCGTCATCGGCCACGCCAGCCGGCAGCAACGGCCGGGGCACGGCCCTGGACAGGCCGGCCTGGCTGCCGGCGACACCAACCATCAGGAGGAGAGCCCCGCTTCCCAGCACGGCGGCCCTCCGCCCCTGGCGCGCGCCTCTCCAGAGCGCCGTTCCCGGCCCGGCGACCCAGACGCCCAGCGCGATGTGGGCCGACAGCATGGCCAACGGGAGCGCCCGTCCCAGGCTGTCCCGGTCCGTCACCCAGCCCACCATGAACATCGCCCCCGCCAGGGCGAAGGTGAGCACCAGCGGGTCACGGCGATCGGCCCTCAGTCGCGCCGCCAGCGCCGCCAGCGCCGGAAGGGCCAGGAACGTCCTCACCGCCACCAGGTGGTACAGCGGTCCGTGAGCCCTGTCGTAGAGGAACGCCTGGTCGAGAACCTCGAGCAACGGGTAGTACGGCCACAGCAACGCCAGGGCGGCGGCCGCGGCGGCGGCGGCCATGAGCCTTGCCACGACACGTATCGGGCTCGAGCCCAGGCGCGCGACGGTGACGGCGGCCGCGGCCAGGACCATCGCCACGCCGGTGAACGGGTGGGTCAGGACGACGGCCGCACCCGAGAGGGCGAGGACCGCCAGACGACCGGGACGGGGCCGTTCCAGCCCGCCGTACAGGGCCGACAGACCGAACAGCATCACCGCGAACGCGAACGTCGAAGGGTACGGAAGACCGAACCCGATCGAGTTGGCGTTCAGGTACCCGCTCCACCGCCACGGGCCGATGCCCCAGAGGAACAGTGTGGCGAGGAGCGACCAGAACGGTGCGAGCGGCGCATCGGAGAAGCGGCGCACGAACACCTGAAGACCCACGAGCAGGAGCACCAGATTGGCCAGGGCCGCCACGGACAGGACGTCGCCGACGCCCGCTCCCGTCACGCGGACGACGAGACCGAGCAGCAGGGTGTAGGGAGACAGGCTGGGATCGGGGGCGGGCGAGGGCGTGAGGGGATGAGCCGGAGTCCACGGGTCCAGGCTCAGCTCGAGAACCGCCGCCCGGTGCAGCCAGTAGTCCCCCGACCATCTCTGGCCCCACGTCTGTGTGGCCATGGCCGCGACGAGGACGGCACTCAGGAGGACGTACGGGCCCGAGCCGGGCCAGGACGGGCCACGACCGACCGGCCACCTCCTTCCCCGCCACGACCACGTCACGGGCCCGGACGCTTCAACCAGGGCCCTCCCGACGGGAGGGACTGGCGGCACCCACCAGGGCCGCCGCCGTCAGCGGCACGGCGGGGAAGTGCAGGACGTAATCCACGCTGGCGTGAAGCCCCAAGGCGGCCATGGCGACGGCTGCGAACAGGGTGAAGGTGTCGAGCGTGGCCCACCACAGACGGGCGAAGCCCCACCAGAACACGGCGAGCATCAGCAGGAGGCCCACTGCGCCCTCCTCGGCCGCCTGCTGCAGGAAGCCGCTGTGCGCCCAGCGGGCATCCGGGTCGGCACGAGCTGTCGGGCTGACCTCCCGGAAGCTTCCCGGGCCTGCGCCGTCGAGGGGGTGGTGACGAGCGATGACGGCGGCATCCTTCCAGAGCACCACCCGCCTGTCGTCGACCAGCCGCCCGGCCCATCCGACCGTGGTCGGCTGGTCGCTGACGGCCTGGGCGACGCCCACGAAGGCGGTGACCGCTACCACCGCCTGGAGGACCACGGCGCACACGATCACCGGTTCCCGCACCCAGCCGGCCGCCCTGGCGGCCAGCACCAGGACGGCGAGGCACAGGACCACGACGCCGGTGATCGACCCGCTGACCACCGCGGCCAGGGCGAAGGCCACGCCCACCGGGAGCGCGATGGCGGTGGCGGGGCCGGGAGGGAACGCGGCGGCCGCCATGACAGCGGCGACGGCCGCCAGGACGTACAGCGCGGCGTTGGCGTTGGCGTAGCCGAGCGGGGGGCTCAGGGGCGCAAGGCTCGGCACGACGGAGCCCAACACGAGGGCGCTGGCGACGCCGGCCACCACGGTGACGGGGACCAGTGGCCGCTGCCAGCGAGCGGCTGCCCGGGCCGCGACGTAGGTGACCGCACACGCGCATTGAAGCCCCGCCAGAGGGAGCGGATCGCCGCGACCGGACCGGCCCGTCCAGAGGGTCCAACCCACGGAGGCCACCGCGAGCCCGATACCGGCGACGTCGAGTGCCCGGGCCGCGGCCAGCGGTGCCGCCCCGATCGCCATGCGGCCTCACGGTACCGGCGGAAGGCAGGATGGGGACGTGGACGGGAACCTCTACGTGGTCGGCGCCGGCGGCACCGGGCGGGAGACGCTCGACGTGGCCATCGCCGCCGGCCAGCCCGTCAGCGCCTTCCTCGACGAGCGACACGCCGGCCGCGAGGTCCGGGGACTGCCGGTGCTCGACCCGGGACAGGCGCCGGCCGGCGGGCGCTACGTCGTCGGCATCGCCGATCCCGGGGCCCGCCGCCGCCTGGTCGCCCTCCTCGACCAGGTCGGGCTGAGCCCCTTCACCCTGGTCCACCCGCGCGCCGTGGTCGGGCCCGGGACCACCCCCGGCCCCGGCTGTGTGGTCATGGCCAACGCCCACGTGTCCAGCACGGTCCGCATGGGCGCCCACGTGCAGGTGCAGTACAACGCCACGGTCGGCCATGACGCCGTGCTCGAGGACTTCGTCACCGTCTACCCGGGCGCCAACGTGGCCGGCACCGTCCACCTGGAGGAGGACGTCACCGTCGCCAGCAACGCCGCCGTGCTCCAGGGGCTGCGGATCGGCCGGGGTACGTTCGTGGGCGCCGGGGCGGTGGTCACCCGCGACCTGGCGGGCGGGCTGGTCGTGGTCGGCGTCCCCGCCCGCCCCCGCTGATCACGCCGGCCGGTCGTCGGGGTCAGCCCGGCCGGGAGCGGAACCAGTCCACCGTCGCCTGCAGCCCGGAGGCCAGGTCCACCGGCTTGGCGCCGGGGAACAGCCCGTGCAGCCGGGTGGTGTCGGCCTGGGTGTCCCGCACGTCGCCGGCCCGGGTGGGCTGGTGCTCGACGGGCAGGGGATGGCCGACGATGGCCTCCAGCTCGGCGATCACCTCCAGCAGCGAGACCCGGGACCCGAAGGCCAGGTTCACCGGGCCCGGGCTCGCCACCCTGCGCAGGACGGCGTCGATGAGCACACCGGCGACGGTGTCCACGAAGGTGAAGTCGCGGGTCTGCTCGCCGTCGCCGTGGACCGGCAAGGGCCGGCCCTCCACCGCGGCCGACACGAAGGCGGGGACCACGGCGGCGTAGGTGTGACGGGGCGGCTGGAGGGGCCCGAACACGTTGAAGAAGCGGAAGGCCAGCACGTCCAGCCCGAAGCAGGCGGCGTGGGCCAGGGCGTAGGACTCGGTGGCCAGCTTGCTGGCCGCGTAGGGGCTCACCGGCATGGGGGCCAGGCCCTCGTGCTTGGGCAGCACCGGGTTGGCGCCGTACACCGAGGACGACGACGCCAGGACCAGGTAGGGGCCCCCCGCCCGGCGCACCGCCTCGAGGACCTCCATGGTGCCCGTGGCGTTGGCGGCGTGGGTGGCCATGGGGTTGTCCACCGAGCGGGGGACCGACGACCGGGCCGCCAGGTGGACCACAGCCGAGGCACCTTCGAGGGCGTGATCCAGCGCGCCCGGGTCCAGGATGGTGCCCTCGAGGAGTGCGACATGGTCCTGGCCGGCCAGGTTCTCCCGGAAGCCGGTGGACAGGTCGTCGAGGACGACCACCTCCGTGACGGCGTCGAGATCGCCGAGCAGCCGGCACAGGTTGGCGCCTATGAAGCCGGCGCCGCCGGTCACCACGACCTTCATGGCCGCCGAGCCTACGGCCGGGCCGGCCGCACATCGGAGGAGGACCGAACCTAGGCTCTGGCGTCCACTCGTCCGGAACGGAGGTCCACCTGGTCGCCGCCCTCGCCGTCGCCGCCGGCTTCTTCGCCGGCGCCGCCGTGCTCCGCTTCGCCCGGTCCCTCGTCCTCGACCCGCCGCCCGCCGCCATCGTGGTGGTCGCCGCCGCCAGCGCGGTGGCGGCCGCCATGGCTGGCGCTGGGCCCACCGGCTTCGAGGGCACCGACCTCCTGGCCAAGGCCGCCCTGGGGGCGGCCATGGTGGTGGCTGCGCCCCGGGCCTCGACCCGAACGTGCCTCGCCGCCGCCGCGCTCGGTGTGGTCGCCAGCGGTGGCTCGTCGGGAGCGGCGGCCGCCACCGGTGCTGCCCTGGGCCTACTGCTGGCCACGCTGGCTGCCGGTGAGCACCAACCGGTGCGCACCTTCCACGCCCTGGTGGGTGCCGGCGTGGCCCAGGGCGCGCTCCGGCTGGAGTGGCCCCAGCCCACGGGCACCTCGGCGGCGGCGGCCCTGATCGTGGTGGCCCCCGTGCTGCTGGCCGGACTTCGGCAGGCCCCGGCGCCGGTACGGCGCGCCACGG
>JBOGHQ010000264.1:0-6920 GCA_050744785.1 Acidimicrobiales bacterium
GTGGAGGCCCTCGGTCCGGCCGACCCCGACCTCGACGTGGAGGTCATCGCCCTGGCCTGCGACCTGTTCCGCGACCTCGGGCTGCGGCGTGTGCGCCTGCGGCTCACGTCCCTGGGCGACGGCGCCTGCCGGCCCGCCTACCGGGCGGAGCTGCTCGAGTACCTGGCCGGCCACCGCGACGACCTGTGCGACGAGCACCGCGATCGCATCGGGGACAACCCGCTGCGGGTGCTCGACTGCAAGCGGGAGGCGTGCCGGAAGGCCACCGCCGGCGCCCCCCGCATGCTGGACCGGCTGTGCGCCGACTGCGCCGCCCACTTCGACCGGGTTCAGGACGGGCTGCGCGCCCTCGGCATCGGCTTCGACGTCGACCCGTCGCTGGTCCGCGGCCTCGACTACTACACCCGCACCACCTTCGAGTTCGAGGCTGAGGCCCTCGAATCGTCGCAGAGTGGTGCGGGGGGCGGGGGCCGGTACGACGGCCTGGTGGAGGAGCTCGGCGGCCCGCCCACGCCTGGCATCGGTTTCGGCCTCGGCGTGGAGCGCATCCTGCTGGCCGCCGACGCCGAGGGCGCCTTCCCGGTGCCGGGCGACCTGCTCGACGTCTTCGTGATCGACACGACCGGCGGCGCCACGGCGCGCGACCTCGCCGACGAGCTGCGCCGGGCCGGCATCCGCGCTGACCGGGCCTTCGACAGTCGGTCCTTCCGGGCTCAGATGAAGGTTGCCCTGCGGTCCGGCGCCGCACTCGCCGTCGTGGTCGAGCCGGAGAGGATCACGATCCGCACGCTTCGGGAGAAGGGGGAGGCCACCGCCGTCGACCGGGACGAGGTGGTGGGCCAGATGAGGAAGCGGTTGGGCTGATGCTGCGATCGGACTACTGCGGGACCCTGACCGAGGCCGACGAGGGCCGGCTGGTGACGGTGTGCGGCTGGGTGGGCAGCCGGCGGGAGCACGGCGAGCACCTCGCCTTCGTCGACCTCCGGGACCACACCGGCGTGGTGCAGTGCGTGGTCGACCACGCCCATGACGTGCGGTCGGAGTACGTGCTGCGCATCACCGGCACGGTGCGGCGCCGGCCGGCGGGCCGGGAGAACCCCAACCTGGCCACCGGCGAGGTGGAGCTCGGCGACTGCGAGGTGGAGATCCTCGCCACCGCGGAGCCGCCGCCCTTCCAGGTCACCGACCGGGCCGACACCGACGAGACGGTGCGCCTCCGGCACCGCTACCTCGATTTGCGCCGGGACCGGATGCAGCGCAACCTGCGCCTCCGGGCACGGGTCAACAGCGCCCTGCGCCGGGCCATGGAGGCCCAGGGCTTCGTGGAGATCGAGACCCCCATGCTGGTGGCGTCCACGCCGGAGGGCGCTCGCGACTTCATCGTGGCGTCGCGCCTCCAGCCCGGGAGCTTCTACGCCCTGCCCCAGAGCCCGCAGCTGTTCAAGCAGCTCTGCATGGTGGGCGGCGTCGACCGCTATTACCAGGTCGCCCGCTGCCTGCGGGACGAGGACCTGCGGGCCGACCGGCAGTTCGAGTTCATGCAGCTCGACGTGGAAGCGTCCTTCGTGGGCCAGGAGGACGTGCTCGGCTTCGTGTCCCAGGCGGTGGCGGCCGCCACCGAGGAGGCCACCGGCCAGGCCCCCGGCCCCATCGGCCGCATCACCTGGGCCGAGGCCATGGAGCGCTACGGCTCCGACAAGCCCGACGTGCGCTTCGGCATGGAGCTGGCCGACCTCACCAAGGTCTTCTCCGCCACCGACTTCAACGCCTTCAAGGCCCCGGCCGTGAAGGGCATCCGCGTCCCTGGCGCCGGCGACACGACCCGGTCCCGCTTGGACGCCCTCACCGGCAAGGCCAAGCAGTTCGGGGCCAAGGGCCTGGTGTGGATGCGGGTGGGCGGAGCCCTGGTGCTGGACTCGCCGGTGGCCCGCTTCCTCTCCGAGGCGGAGCAGGCCGGCCTGGCCACCGCCCTGGACGCCGAGCCCGGCGACCTGCTCCTCCTGGTGGCCGACGAGCGGCCCAAGGTCAACCACGTGCTCGGCCTGCTGCGCCTGGAGCTGGGCCGGCCGCCGGTGAACGAGGGTGGCTTCCACTTCCTGTGGGTCACAGAGTTCCCACTCTTTGAGGGCGTGGGCGACGACGGCCGCCCCATCCCGGCCCACCACCCCTTCACCATGCCGCACGAGGACGACGTGCACCTGCTCGAGACCGACCCCATGGCGGTCCGCTCCCAGGCCTACGACCTGGTCCTCAACGGCTGGGAGCTGGGCTCGGGCAGCGTACGGATCCACCGGCGCGACGTCCAGGAACGGGTGCTGGGCCTGCTCGGGATCGGTCCCACCGAGGCCCAGGAGCGCTTCGGCTTCCTGCTCGACGCCTTCCGCTACGGCGCCCCGCCCCACGCCGGGTTCGCCTTCGGCATCGACCGCCTGGTGGCCCTGCTGGCCGGGGAGGAGAACATCCGGGAGGTCATCGCCTTCCCCAAGACCCAGTCCGGCGCCGACCCCCTCACCGGGGCGCCCACGCCGGTCGACCCGGCCCAGCTGGCAGAGCTCGGCATCCGCGTCCTGCCGCCGCGGTCCTGACCGTGTCCGTGGGAGCGGGTGCGGTAGTGACGCGCCAGGTCGGCGCCGGGCTGGTGGTGGTCGGCGGGCCGGCCGGCCTCCCGGTGAGCGCCGGGCCGGCCATCTCGTCGTGAGCTCCGCCACCGAGGGAGTGGTGGCGGTGGTCCTCACCTTCCGGCGCCCCCGCCTGGCGACGGCGCTGGTGCGCCACCTCGTCGACCAGGAGGGGCTGCCCCCCGAGCACGTGGTCCTGGTGGTCAACGGCGACGGCGGCCTGCTGGACGCCGGCCTGGAGGCCAGCATCCGGGTGGTGCGCCTTGCGGAGAACCTCGGCCCGGCCGGCGGCTTCGGGGCGGGCATGGCGGCCGCCCTCTCTCTCCCCGAGGCGCGCTGGGTCTACCTCTGCGAGGACGACGTCGGGCTGTTCGAGCTGCCCCCGCACCGGCTGCGGAGCGTGGTCGCCCGGGCCGAGGCGGAGGACCGCCGCGCCGGTGGTGGCGTCGGCGCCGTGCTCGCCTACGGCAGCGACTTCGACGGCCGGAACGGCTGGGCCACCCCCCACGAGGTCCGGGGCGAGGGCCTCGAGGCGGTCGACACCGGGCCGTGGGGCGCCTCGCTGCTGTCGCGACGCGTGCTCGAGGCCGGGGTCTTCCCCGACCGGTCGTTCTTCTTCGCCTACGAGGACTACGACTACTGGGCCAGGGTGCGAGCGGCCGGGTTCCGCCTCCTGGTGGACTGCGACTCCTCCCGGGCCGTACAGGCCCGCATGACGTCCGCCGGGCGGGACGACGCCTTCGCCGGGCGCCGACCGCTCGATCCCGACGAGCCGTGGCGGGCGTACTACAAGGCACGCGACTACTTCCGGTTCGCCCGCCGTCACGGCACCCGCCGGTGGCTGCTCTGGCACCTGGCCTGGTCGGCGCGGCGTCTCCAGATCGCCCGTTCGTGGGCCGAGCGGGCCGCCATCCTGCGCGGCCTCGTCGACGGGCTCCGGGGCCGGTCGGGCCGCAACCCGCGCTACGTCCGCACGATCGGGGAGCTGGCGGAGTGACGCTTCAGCGCACCGCCATCCGCCGCCGGGTCGCCAGGTAGCTCCACAGCGTCGGATGGGTGCGCAGCCGGGACTCCCCCCCGGTGCCGTTGGTCGACGGCGGCGACCAGGTGTGATCGGCGAGCATGTCCTGCACCGTCTCCACCAGGATGGGCACGCCCACCGCCAGGTGGTGGAACACGTAGGTCACGAACGAGTCCTCGGGCTCCGGCTTGAACGTGGCCTGGCGCAGGACGGCGCCGGTGTCGATGCCGGCGTCGATCATGTGGACGGTGCTGCCCGCCATGTCGGGCCGTCCCTCGGCCAGCGCCCAGTACCCCCCGTGCACGCCCCGGTAGCACGGCGTTATGCCCATGTGGAGGTTGACGAAGGGCGCGTCGACGCAGGCCAGGGTCGCCTTGGAGAGGATCCGGGTGCCGGCGACCACCACGATGCTCGGGCCGAGCTCCTGGAGCAGCGCCCGCGCCTCGTCGCTGTTCGCCGACTGCACCTCTGCGTAGACCTCGGGGATCGGAGCGAGCCGCAGATCGCCGAGCTCGAGGATCTCGGCCGACCGGCGCCGGCCGCGCCGCTCGAGCACGGGCACGACGGTGGCCATGAACAGGACCTGGCCGGCGACGGTGCGCAGCCCGAGGCGACGGACGCGGCGCCGGAGGAACTGCGACCTGGGGACTCGCTGCTCGAGCACCACGTCCAGCGGCCCCACCGCGGCCCGCAGCGCGTGGTAGATGACGTCGGCGGCCGGGCAGCGGGTGGCGAGCAGCACGACCCGGGCTCCCCGCCCCCCCGGGGCGCCGCTGCCGTTGGCCGACGTCACGCGACCACGGCCCGTCTGCCCATCAGGCGCGCATAGAGGTCCTCCAGCTGGCCGGCGGCGGAGCGGACGTCGTACCTGGCGCCGAGGTCGCGCGCGTGCGCCTGGAGGTCTCGGCGCCGTTCCCCGTCGGAAGCCAGCGCACGGAGCGCACCGGCCAGCGCGGCGGCGTCCCCGGCCGGGACGGTGATCCCGGCCGCGCCCTGCCCCACCGCCTCCCTGACCGCGCCCACGTCGGTGGCCACCACGGGCACCCCGGACGCCAGCGCCTCCATGACCGATACGGGAAACGCCTCGTGCAGCGAGGCCAGCACGAACAGGTCGGCGGCCGAGAGCAGGCGGAGCACGTCGGGGCGGAAGCCCAGCAGCCGGAAGTGGTCCTCCAGGCCGAGCTCGGCGCACAGGCGACGCACCTCGGGCTCCAGCGGGCCGGCGCCGACCGCGAAGAACCGCACGGGGAGGCCCTCGCCGACCAGCGCCGCCGCCGCCTCGAGAAGGATCGGGTAGCCCTTCTCGGCTCGGAAGTTGGCCACCGTCATGATGGCCAGCTCTCCCTCACCGACCCCCAGCTCCCGGCGCACGGCGATGCGCTCGGCGCCATCGGTGCCGACGGCCGGGATGCCGTGGACGATGACGTCCACCCGCTGGCGCAGGGAGGGTGGCATCGACGCCCGGGCCACCTCGGAGACGGCGATGTCATGGTCGTCCAGGTCGATGGTGAGGCGGTTGAGCAGGCGCACCGCCGGCTCGGTCTTGTGCCAGAGGTTGTGCTGCGTGTACACCAGCAGCGGCCGCGACGAGCGGGGGAGGCTGCGCACGACCAGCCGGCCGAACGCCGCCGAGTACGGCAGGTGGAGGTGCACCACGTCGTAGTGGCGCTCGAGCAGGAGCCGGCGCAGCCGCACCAACCACCCGAGGTCGTAGTGGCTCCGGCTTCGGAGCGAGTGGACGCGGACGTCGACCGCCTCGAGCTCGGCGACCAGGTCGTCGAGGTCGCCGAGCACGTAGGCAACCTCGTAGTCGAACGACTCCCGGTCCCGCGCCTCCGACACCGAGACGAGCAGGCGCTCGGCCCCGCCGAAGCCGAGGCACTTGATGAGATGGAGCACCCGGATGCGGGCTCGTCCGTCCGTCATTCGCAGTGCCTGTCAGGCAGGGGGCCGGCGGCCCGGCCACAGGCGTCGGCCGACCCGGGCCGCGTAGCGGAAGCGGCTCCAGCGGCTGGCGTGGCGGCCGTCGACGAACTGGCGTTCCGGGCAGGCGAGGGCGGTCAGGTAGGTGGCCTTGGCCCGCACACCGGGGATCACCCTCACGGTGCCGAGCAACAGGGCCACGTACGTCTCCCTCCGGTCGAGGTACAGCTCCAGCGCCCTGCGCTGGCGACGGTCGGGCCTCAGGCGGCCGGCCCAGTCGGTGAGGGTGGTGCTGGCGCTCAGCCCGAGGGTGTCCCTGCACAGCTCCAGCGCCCGCGCCACCACGATCTCGGCTCGCCAGCGCTCGGCCAGCCGGATGACCCGTTGGACATCCAGCCGCCCGCCCACGAGGAGGATCTCGGCGATGTCGCGGAGGGGGACCAGACGGGGCGGGACGTCGCCCAGCGCGGCGTGGGCGCACACGTTGAGGAACCGCACCTCGGGGTCCAACGACTGCAGCCGGCCGCCGCCGAGCTCGAACTGGCTGGAGCGGGCCCAGACGTCGTCCAGGTCCACGGTGAGCCCGAACGGGCCCAGCGCGAAGGTGCGGTGCAGGTCGATCTCGTGGCGGTCGGCCGTCCGGAAGGTGGTGCCCTTGGAGAACCGGCGGTCGAACCCGGGCCGGGGCTCAGGATGGAGGCGCTGGTTCCCGGCCGCCTCGAGGGCGGCGACCGCGGCGTCCCACTGGCCCGAGCGGACGAGCACGTCGACGTCACGAAAGCAGCGCAGGGAGGGGTCGGGGTAGTCGAGGCGGGCCAGGGCCGGGCCCTTGAGGACCCGCACGTCCACGCCCGCGTCCTCCAGAAGGGCGGCCACGTCCAGCAGCGTGCGCTCCAGTTGCACGCACTGGCAGGTCGCCTCGAGGTGGGCCTCGGCGGCGGCGGCGGCCTGCTCGGCCGTGACCGGGAAGGCGCCCTCCTCGACGGCGTACAGCAACAGGCCGGTCAGTCGCTCCTCCCGCACCCCCGAGAGCATGGCCCGCCACTCTCCGTCGGGCAGCGGCGCGGTTGGAAGGGGACGGGTGGCGCCGGGGAGGCCGTAGGCGGCCACGCCGCGCATCACGGCCTCGGCCCGCTCCAGGTCCGAGGTGGCGGCCACGGTGGCGGTGGTCACAGCCATCACCGGCCCCGGTCGTCCTTGGGCGGGTACAGGCGCCTGGTCCACCAGCGCCAGCCGGGCTGGGGCTGGGGGCCGGTGGCGGGGACGGCTCGCTGGACCGGGTCGGATCGACCGGCGGCGGGCGCTGCGCTCCGGCTCGCGCTCTCGGCCGGGACGGGACCCTTCACCGGGGCGTGGCC
>JBOGHQ010000265.1:0-2850 GCA_050744785.1 Acidimicrobiales bacterium
GTTCTGTGTCACCGCATACGTCGTCGACGACCTATGCGGTGACACAAACCGTCAGCGACGCGAGAAGGTCAGGTGGGTGACGCCGCTCGGTGACGAGACCGCCTCGATGACGTAGCGCTCCTCGACGCCCTCGACGCCGTCCCAGAGGCGCACGCCGCGGCCGAGCAGGATCGGCACCTGCACGACGTGGAGCGTGTCGATGAGGTCGGCGGCGAGGAATTCGCGCACGGTGGTCGGGCCGCCGCCGATGCGCACGTCGAGGCCGCCGGCCGCCGGCCGGGCGAGGTCGAGGGCCTCCTGCGGGCTGGCGTCGACGAAGTGGAACACGGTGCCGCCCTCCATCTCGATCGACGGGCGCGGGTGGTGTGTGAGCACGAACACCGGCGTGTGGAACGGCGGGTTCGGCCCCCACCAGCCGCGCCACTCGTCGTCGTTGCCGACGTCGGTCCACGGGCCGGTCTGCGGGCCGAACTTGCCCCGGCCCATGATCTCGGCACCGATGCCGACGCCATGGCGGTTGGCGAACGAGTGGTCGACGCCCGCGGTGCCACCGGTATCGCCGACCATCGAGCGCCAGAACCGAGTGGCGAACATCCACTCGTGCAGGCGTTCTCCGGCGTGACCGAACGGGGCGTCGTAGGTGATGCCGTCGCCGGTCCCGAACCCATCCAGGGAGATCGAGAAGTTGTGGACTCGGACCTGGGACATGGCTGCCTCCCGGGCGGCAGGGTATGTGCGATGTGCAACCGGGTGCCGGTGGCCGGGACCGGGCGCCTTCCGAGCTGCCACTCACGGCCGCTCGGCTTAGGTCGCGCCGGCCGGCGCCGGCCCGCCGGCCTCCTCGGGCGGCACCCCGGCGAGGTACGCCTTGACCGCCGACGCGACATTGACCCCCACCGCCGTGACGGGCACGGCAAGGAAGCTGCCGGGCAGCCCGAACAGAGCGCCGCCGGCGGTGATGCCCAGCAGCACGACGACCGGGTGGAGGTTGAGGGCCCGGCCGTACACCACCGGGGCCAGCAGGTCATTGTCCAGCTGCTGCACCACCACGGCCACGATCAGGATGACGAGGGCGGCGTCGACGCCGGCCGTCCCGAGGGCCACCAGCACGGCGACCCCGCCCGCCACGATGGCGCCGACGAACGGCACGAAGGCGGCCATGAAGGTGAGCACGGCCACCGGTACGGCCAGCTTGGCACCGGTGAGGGTGAGGGCCAGGCCGATCACCACGCCCTCCAGCACCCCGAGGAGGGCGGCACCCCGGAGGTACCCGCCCAGCGTGGTCCACGCCTGCCGGCCCATGACGGCGGCCAGCTCCCGCCGGCGGGCGGGGACCAACCGGTTGGTCCACGCGAGGAACCGGTCACCGTCCTTCAGGGCGAAGAAGGTCATGATGAGGCCGAGGATGAGCCCGACCACCACCTCGACGACGAGGATGGCCCGTGACACCACGGCCCCACCGGATGTCCGGAGTGACGTTCGCACCGCGTCGCCGAGGGCCTCCCGCCACCGCTCGATGTCGCTGCGGTCCACGTCGAAGGGGCTGTCCTCCACCAGCCACCGCTCCATGTCGTCGACGGCCTGGCTGAGGGCGGGGCCGAGGTCGTCCACCTCGTCGGCCACGGCCGCGCCGATGAGGGCCACGCCGCCGGCGAGCAGGCCCAGGAAGCCCAGCAGGACGGCCGCCGCGGCCAGCCCCCTGGGCCACCGCTGCCGCCGCAGCCATGCCGCCGGCCCGGCCAGCACCCGGGAGAGAAAGAGGGTGAGCACCAGCGGGATCAGGACGATCCGGAGCCGGCCCAGCAGCCACAGCACCCCGGCCAGCGCCGCGGCCAGCACCAGCAGGCGCCAGCTGTAGGCGGCCAGCCGGTCCACGACGGGGTGGACCCGAGGCGGGGCGGCGGTTTCCGGCGGTGCTGCCATCCCTATGAGCTTCCCGTACGCCCTGGTGCCGAACGGGGATGGTGGGGCCCCGGCGAGGGGCCGAGGAGATCAGGTCGCTACCGCCGGCGGCGGCGGCCGTCCCCATCCTGGAGCGACTGCCCAGGCTGACCCTCAGTCGTTGTCCCACATGTAGTCGTCCTCCATGTGCTCCATCTGCCACTTGAGCGACTCCAGGTCGTAGGTGACCAGCTCGTCCCCCTCCCAGACGGCCCCCATCTCCACCGCCAGCACGTCGTCGTTGAGCCCGTCGGGCTCGTCGCCGGTCCAGCGGTAGCCGACCATCGAGTTCTCCTTGCGAGCCAGGACGACCCGATCCCCCATCCCTCACCTCTCCTTCGACGCTGCTCGGGCTCCCTCGGAGCCCGAACCTACCGTGGGAAGCTGTCGGCCGTGCCGCGACCGAGCCGGCACGGGCCGAGGGCCAGATCGAGGTGGGCGGCCAGGCCGCCGGCCCACGCCGGACGAGCCGCTCAAGTGGCAGCTGCACGCCAGCTCGGCGCGGCCGAGCGGCCTCATCGGGCGGCGCCTGCCCCCGGGCTAGTCCTGCACCGAGAAATTTGCTCCCGGTTCGCGGTATTCGCGGCCGGTGCGGCACTAGTCCTCGTTGACTAGCCATCACTTAGAGTGCCACCATCACCACGCACAGTCGTCAAGTGAACGAGGGTGAAGTGGTGCGACAGAGCAATCGGACGATCAAGCGCCGGGCCGGCGCCGTACTTGCCGCCAGCGGGTTGATCGTGTCGGCTCTGGCGGCGATGACCGCCACCGCCGGGGCCGACCACGAGCCGGGCCACGTCGAGGTGACGCCGCTCGACGGCAGCGCCCTCAACCGCTGCCAGGGCGCCATGCCCACTCCGGGCAGCGAGAACACCGACAAGCGCCTGGTGGGCGGAACCCTCGTGCCCG
>JBOGHQ010000266.1:0-5180 GCA_050744785.1 Acidimicrobiales bacterium
GTACCGGACCGGCCCCGTTCCCGGGACCAGAACGCCGGTAGCCTGACCGCGATGGCAGCAGCCGACCCCGCCCGCCGGATCCGCCCCGACGAGCGGGTCTTGGCCGACCCCGTGCCGGGCATGGCCCGGGAGCGGGCCGTGGCCACCGACGGGATGTGGGCCGGGCTGGTGCGCACCGAGGCCCAGACCGCGAGCGGCTGGCACCATCACGGCGACTACGACACCTGCGCCTACGTGGTCTCGGGCCAGCTGCGGATGGAGTCGGGGCCGGGTGGGGCCGACGTGGTGGTGGCCGAGCCGGGCGACTTCCTCTTCGTCCCGAAGGGCGCCATCCACCGGGAGGGCAACCCCACCGACGGCGACGGCGAGGTCGTGGTGGTGCGGGTGGGGACCGGGCAGGTGGTCTTCGAGGTCGACGGGCCGGCCTGAGGGCCGTGGTCGACGGGGACGGGGTGGCTGCCGGCGACGAGAGGTGCATGGCGCGGGCGGTGGCCCTCGGCGACGCGGTGCGGGCCACCACGTCCCCCAACCCCTGGGTGGGCGCGGTGCTGGTGTCGGTCGACGGCCACTTCTTCGAGGGGGCGACCCAGCCACCTGGCGGGCCCCACGCCGAGTTGGTGGCCCTGCGGTCGGCCGGTGACGGGGCCGGGGGGGCGACGCTGTACGTCACCCTCGAGCCCTGCTCGCACCACGGCCGCACGCCGCCGTGCGCCGACGCCATCGTGGACGCGGGGGTGGCCCGTGTGGTGGTGGCGGTGGAGGACCCCGATCCCCAGGTGGGCGGCCGCGGCCTGGCCCGGCTCCGCGAGGCCGGTGTCCAGGTGGAGGTCGGGCTCGGGGCCGGCACCGTGCGGGAGCAGCTGGCGCCCTACCTCAAGCACCGCACCACCGGCCGGCCCTGGGTCGTGCTGAAGCTGGCCGCCACCCTGGACGGTCGCATCGCCGCTCCCGACGGATCGAGCCGGTGGGTCACCGGCCAGGAGGCGAGGGAGGATGCCCACCGGCTGCGGGCCGGCAGCGACGCCGTCCTCGTGGGGGCCGGCACGGTGCGGGCCGACGACCCGTCCCTCACCGTCCGCCTCGTACCGGGACGGGACCCGGCCCGTGTGGTGCTGGGGCACGTCCCCGATCGGGCCCAGGTCCGCCCCGCCCTGGAGGTGGGCGGCGACCTCGGCGAGGTGCTGGACGACCTGGGGCGGCGGGGAGTGGTCCAGCTCCTGGTGGAGGGCGGGGCCACCGTGGCCCACGGCTTCCACACCGCCGGCCTGGTGGACCGCTATGTGCTGTACCTGGCCCCCGCCCTCCTCGGCGGCGACGACGGGTTGCCCCTGTTCGCCGGGCCCGGCGCGCCCACCATGGCCGAGGCGTGGCGGGGCCGGCTGGTGGGCGTGGCCCGGCTCGGCGACGACGTGCGGATCGAGCTGGCCCCGGCGGGGTCGGGGTAGAGGTTTGTTCACCGGCATCGTGGAGGAGCAGGGACGGCTCAAGGAGCGGGACGGTGGCCGGTTCCGCTTCGAGGCCGGTGTCGTGCTGGAGGGCCTGCGGATCGGGGACTCGGTGGCCCACGACGGCTGCTGCCTCACCGTGGCCGAAGTGGGCCGGGGGTGGTACGGCGTGGACGTGGTGGCCGAGACCTTGTCGCGCACCACGCTGGGTGGCCTGCGCCCCGGCGACGGCGTGAACCTGGAGCGGGCCACCACCCCGACGACCCGCCTCGGCGGCCACATCGTGCAGGGTCACGTCGACGCGGTGGGAGAGGTCCTGCGAGCCGCGCCCGACCTCGAGGTGCGGCTGCCAGCCGAGCTGGCCCGCTACGTGGTGCCCAAGGGGCCCGTGGCGGTGGACGGCTGTAGCCTCACGGTCGTCGAGGTGGGCGACGACCGGTTCTCGGTGGCCGTCGTGCCCCACACCGCCGCCGCCACGACATTGGGTTGGAAGAGGCCCGGCGCGCCGGTCAATCTGGAGGTGGACCTGATGGCCAAGTACGTCGAGAAGCTGCTGGAAGGACGCTAGGGAACCGTGCCGTTCGCCGACATCGACAAGGCGGTTGCCGCCATCGCCAGGGGCGACATGGTGGTGGTCGTCGACGACCGCGACCGGGAGAACGAGGGCGACCTGATCATGGCCGCCGAGCACGCCACGCCGGAGAAGATCGGTTTCTTCGTCAAGCACACCTCGGGCGTGATCTGCATGCCCATGCTGGGCGAGCGGCTCGACGAGCTGGGCCTGCCCCTGATGGTGCTCGACAACACCGAGTCGCAGCGCACCGCCTTCACCATCAGCGTCGACTACCGGCCCGGCACCAGCACCGGCATCTCGGCCGCCGACCGCTCCGCCACCATCCGGGCCCTCATCGACCCGGCCACCCGCCCCGCCGACCTGGCCAAGCCGGGCCACATCTTCCCCCTCCGGTACCGCACCGGCGGCGTGCTCAAGCGGGCCGGCCACACCGAGGCCGCCATCGACCTGGCCCGCCTGGCCGGGCTGGAGCCGGCTGGCGTGCTGTGCGAGGTCGTCAAGGACGACGGCGAGATGGCCCGCCTGCCCGACCTCGAGCAGTTCGCGGCCGAGCACGGCCTGCTCCTCATCTCCATCGCCGACCTCATCCGCTACCGGCGCCAGAAGGACAAGCTGGTCAAGCGGGTGTCGGAGGCCCGCATCCCCACCCCCTACGGCGACTTCACCTGCTACGCCTACGAGTCGATCCTCAACGGCGACCAGCACCTGGCCCTGGTGAAGGGGGCGGTCCAGGGCGAGAAGAACGTCCTGGTGCGGGTGCACAGCGAGTGCCTCACCGGCGACGTGTTCAACTCCAAGCGCTGTGACTGCGGCTGGCAGCTGGACGCGGCCATCCGTCGGGTCGCCGAGGAGGGCCTCGGGGTCATCGTGTACCTGCGGGGCCACGAGGGCCGCGGCATCGGCCTGGCCCACAAGCTGGCCGCCTACACCCTGCAGGAGCAAGGGCGGGACACGGTGGACGCCAACCTCGACCTCGGCCTGCCGGTGGACAGCCGGGAGTACGGCATCGGGGCCCAGATCCTCGTCGACCTCGGCATCACCACCATGCGCTACATGACCAACAACCCGGCCAAGTACGGCGGCCTGGACGGTTTCGGGCTCCGGATGGTGGAGCGGGTGCCGCTCCAGTCCCTGCCCAACCACGAGAACCACGCCTACCTCCGCACCAAGCGGGACCGGTTGGGCCATCACCTGGAGGGACTCGATGACCACGATTGAGGGACACCGCAGAGGCGACGGGCTGCGGGTGGCGCTGGTGTGCAGCCGCTTCAACGACCTGGTCACCGACCGGCTGCTGGCCGGCGCCCAAGACGGCCTTCGCCGCCACGGCGTCGACGAGGCCTCCGTCACGGTGGCGTGGGTTCCTGGCGCCTTCGAGCTGCCGATGGCGGCGGCCCGCCTGGCCTCCTCCGGCGAGTTCGACGCGGTGGTGTGCCTGGGCGCCGTGGTCCGGGGCGCCACCGCCCACTTCGACCACGTGGCCGGCCAGTGCGCGGCCGGCATCCAGCGGGCCCAGCTCGACACCGGCGTGCCGGTCATCTTCGGCGTCCTCACCACCGACACCCTCGAGCAGGCCCTCGACCGGGCCGGGGGCAAGGTCGGCAACAAGGGGTTCGACGCCGCCGCGGCCGCCATCGAGATGGCCGACCTGCTGCGCCAGCTGCCCAAGCCCTCACCCGGCGCGGCCGGGTAGGAGACCTGTACCCTTGCTCCGCCTCGTGCTCCCGAAGGGGTCGCTGGAAGGCTCCACGCTCCAGCTGTTCGAGGACGCCGACCTCCCGGTGCGGCGCAGCTCGGACGTGGACTACTCGGCCACCATCGCCGACCCCCGCATCGAAAACGTCCGGATCCTGCGTCCTCAGGAGATCCCCCGGTACGTGGCCCAGGGCCTGTTCGACCTGGGCATCACCGGTCGGGACTGGATCGAGGAGACATCGAGCGACGTGGTCTCGCTGGGGGAGCTGCACTACTCGAAAGCCACGGCCCGGCCCATCAACGTGGTGCTGGCCGTGGCGGAGGGCTCGCCGGTGCGATCGGCCCAGGAGCTGCCGGCCGGGGCGCGGGTCCACACCGAGTACCCCGAGCTCACCCGGGCCTACCTGGAGAAGAAGGGCGTGGATGCCCAGGTCACCCTCTCCTACGGCGCCACCGAGGCCAAGGTCCCCGACATCGCCGACGCCGTGGTGGAGATCACCGAGACGGGCCGGGCCCTTCGGGCCGCCGGCCTGCGCATCGTCGACACCATCCTGGTCTCCTACACCGAGCTGATCGCCAACCCGCTGTCGTGCGAGGACCCCCAGAAGCGCCACGCCATGACCCAGATCTTCACCCTCCTCCAGGGCACGCTGGAGGCGCGGGGCAAGGTGCTGGTGAAGCTCAACGTGCCCGACGCCGACCTCGACGGCGTCATCGAGCTCCTGCCCGCCATGCGGTCGCCCACCGTGTCCAAGCTGTTCGGCGACTCCGGCTTCGCGGTGGAGACGGTGGTGCTCAAGTCGGAGATCAACACCTTGATCCCCGCCCTCCGGGACCACGGCGCCACCGACATCATCGAGCTGCCCCTCTCCAAGATCGTCCACTGACCGTGGCCAGCCGGGGCCGGGTGGCCGAGTACGACGACCACAAGGGCTACGGGTACCTCGCCACCGAGGACGGCGACCACGTCTTCTTCCACTGCACCGCCATCGCCGACGGCACCCGCACCATCCCCGTCGGCATCGACGTCGACTACGACCCGGTCACCGACCCCCGCGGCAAACCCGAGGCCGCCAACATCCGCCCCGCCACCTCCACCCTGGAGTAGAGAGCCACCGGAATCCGAAGGCTGTCTACTCCGGTCCGGGGTCGGGGTTGGGTGCGCCGGGGGTGCCGGCCCCGGTGGCGGCCTTGAGCTGGACGAAGGCGAGGCGGAGCTGGGTGAGGCCCTCCTTGAGGTGGGCCTCCTCGGGGCCGAGCCGGCCGGCCAGGCCCTCTGTCACTGCACCGAGGGCGTCGATGGCGACCTGGGCCTCCTGGAGCTGCGGGGGCTGGAGGGACAGGTGGACGGCGGCCAGCTCGAACAGCCCGAAGCAGTGGTTGGTGACCACGAGGGCGGCCGGCGTCCGGGCCAGCTGCTGGCGCAGCTCGGCCATGCGGGCCTCGACGTCCTCGGCATCCTCTGC
>JBOGHQ010000267.1:0-1872 GCA_050744785.1 Acidimicrobiales bacterium
GTCCTCCGCGGCCGGGGCCGAGGCGGCGTCGGTGGGCCGGCGCCGCCGGCCCGGCACGGCGGCCATGAACGTGCCCCCCACCATCAAGGCGCCGCCCACCCACAGCCACATCACCAGGGGCTGCACGATGACGGCGATGACGGCCTCACCGCCGGGCGTGCGGGGGGCGGCCAGGAGGGTGAGGTAGATGTCGCCGGCCGGCGTGGTACGCACCGACGGCGTGCCGATGGCCTGGCTGGCGTTGGGGAACAGGTTGAGAGCGGGGCGGTAGACCTGGCCGCCGTCGACGCGGACGTCGGCCGAGACCGTGCGCCGGTTGGCGTGCCGGACCGACTGCGAGCGGAGGTAGGTGACGGTGTGGCCGGCCAGCGTGGCGGACTCGCCGGGGGTCAGGCGGAACTCGGCCCGGTGGGCGTAGGACGAGCTGGCCGCGAAGGCCACCGCCACCAGGACCACCCCGAGGTGGACCACCATGCCGCCGTTGGCCCGGCCCACCAGGCCCCGCCACCCGTTGCGGCGGGTGGACAGCACCAGCTGGCGGAGAGCGGCGGCGCCGGCGAAGGCGCCCAGGCCGAAGGCCAGCAGCGGGGCCAGCCCCCGCAGGCCGGACAGCACGCAGATCACCACCACCGCGGTGGCCGCCCACGCCGGGACCTGGAGGCGGGTGCGCAGCAGCTCGCCCGAGGCCTTGCGCCACGGCAGAGCGGGCGCCACCGCCATGAGGAACAGCAGGGTGAGGGCCACCGGCGTCACCATGCGGTCGAAGTAGGGCCGGCCCACCGTGATGCGCTCGCCGTTGAGTGCCTCGGCCAGCAGCGGGAACACCGTGCCCAACAGCACCACGAAGGCGAAGGCGGCGAACAGCAGGTTGTTGGCCAGGAAGGCCCCCTCGCGCGACAGCGCCGAGTCCACCGCACCCGGCGAGCGAAGGCGGTCGCCCCGCCACCCGATGAGCCCTACCCCGGCTGCCACCACCACCGCGAAGAAGCCGAGGATGGCGGGACCGATGGCCGACTCGGTGAAGGCGTGCACGGAGTCGAGCACCCCGGAGCGGGTGAGGAAGGTGCCGAGGATGGTGAGGCTGAAGGTGGCCACCAGCAGCGACAGGTTCCAGACCCGCAGCATGCCCCGCCGCTCCTGCACCATCACCGAGTGCAGGTAGGCGGTGCCGGTGAGCCAGGGCAGGAAGGAGGCGTTCTCCACCGGGTCCCAGGCCCAGTAGCCGCCCCAGCCCAGCACCTCGTAGGACCACCACGCCCCGAGGATGATCCCGGCGGTGAGGAAGGCCCAGGCGTACAGGGCCCAGCGCCGGGTCTCCACCAGCCACCCCTCCCCGATCCGGCCGGTGGCCAGGGCGGCGATGGCGAAGGCGAAGGGGATGGTGAAGCCCACGTAGCCCAAGTAGAGGATGGGAGGGTGGAAGGCCATCAGGGGATGGTTCTGGAGCAGCGGGTTGGGCCCGGCGCCGTCGGCGGGGACGGCCCCGGCCACCTCCCGGAAGGGGTTGGCCGGGCCCAGCATGAGCCCGAAGAAGAACACCGCCACCAGCAGCCCGGTGACGGTGGCCCAGCCCACCAGGGGGTCGGCGGCCCGGTCGCCGAAGCGGCGGGCCATGAGGGCCAGGTACCCGGCCAGCACGAGGGCCCACAGCAGGATGGACCCCTCCAGCGCGCCCCACAGCGAGGCCACCGTGTAGAGCAGCGGCGTGGCCCGGCTGTGGTTCTCGGCCACGTAGCGCAGGGAGAAGTCGTGGGAGAGGAGGGCCCGCTCCATCACCACGACGGCCACCGCGGCGGCGCCGAGGACGGCCCAGGTGTGGGCCTGGCCCCGCCGCAGCAGGGCGGGCCGGCGCAGCACCAGGCCGGCCAGGGT
>JBOGHQ010000268.1:0-1888 GCA_050744785.1 Acidimicrobiales bacterium
GGCCTACTGGACGCCGTTCGCGCCCGGGGGCACCTCGGCGGTGGTGGTCGTCGTGGGCGGATCCTGGACCACCGGCGGCGGCACGACCACCCGCGGACGCGCCGTCGTGGTGGTGGTGGTGGTCGTCGTGGTCGTGGTGGTGCTCGTCGACGTGGTGGTGGATGCCGTGGTCGGGCTGGTGGAGGCCGTGGTGGGCACGGTGACGGCGGTGGTGGAGGTGGTGGTGGTGGCGGCGGGATCCACCTCGTCGTCGTCCTGCTCCAGGAACAGGACCAGGCCCAGCACGAGCAGCACCAGGGCCAGGACCACCAGCGCGGCCACGGGCCAGTTGAACCCGGGTGGGGGCGGGCCCCGGTACACCGGTGCCTCCTCCCGGACGGCCTCCATGCGCTCCTCCCGCACCGGGGCGGTGGGCAGCACTCGGGTGGCGTCGCTGGGCGGCGGCGGGGGACTGGCGCCGGCCGCCGGCCCGCTCTGGCGGGCCGCGCCGCAGTTGGTGCAGAACCTGGCCTCGGGGGGCAAGGTCGCCCCGCAGTTGGCGCAGTAGGGCCCGCCCCGCCCCCCGTCGTCGCCGGGGCGCGGCGGACGAGCAGGCCGCTCGTCGGTCATGGGGGCATTCTGCCCCTTCGTGCGCGCCGCTACGCCGATCGTCCCGTACGATCCATCCGTGGGCAACCAGGACGCCACTGTCGAGGCCCTCGGGATCGCCGTCGCCGCTCAGGTCCCCGTCCTGCTGTGGGGGGCGCCCGGGACCGGGAAGTCCTCGGCCATCCGGGCCCTGGCCGACGCCATGGCCTGGCCCTGCGAGACGGTAATCGCCGCCATCCGGGAGCCGTCCGACTTCTCGGGCCTGCCCGTGGTGGTCGGCGGCGTGGTCCACTTCGCCCCGCCCCGCTGGGCTGAGCGGCTGGCTGCCGCCGGGCGGGGCCTGCTCTTCCTGGACGAGATCTCCACCGCCCCCCCCGCCGTCCAGGCCGCTCTCCTGCGGGTGGTGCTGGAGCGGGTCGTGGGCGACATCGACCTGCCGCCCGACGTGGTGGTGGTGGCCGCCGCCAACCCGCCCGAGCAGTCCGCCGACGGCTGGGACCTGTCGGCGCCCCTGGCCAACCGCTTCTGCCACCTCGACTGGACCGTGGAGCCGGCCGCCTTCGCCCAGGGCCTGGCCGGCGGGTGGGAGGCCCCGGTGGTGCCGCCCCTGCCTCCCGACTGGGAAGCGGGCATCACCCGCACTCGCAGCCTGGTGTCGGCCTTCATCACGGTGCGGCCCGGCCTGGCCTGCTCGGTGCCCACCGACGCGGCCGGCTCCGGCCGGGGCTGGCCCAGCCCCCGCACCTGGGACATGGCGGCGCGGCTGTGGGCCGCCGCCGATGCGGTAGGCGCCAGTACCGAGGCCGAGACGGCGCTCATCACCGGCTGCGTGGGCGAGGGCCCCGGCGTCGAACTGCTGATGTGGGAGATGGACATGGACCTGCCCGACCCCGAGGAGGTGCTGGCCGACCCGGAGGGGTTCGAGCTCCCCGAGCGGGGCGACCGCATCTACGCCGTGCTATCGGCGGTGGCGGCCGCGGTGGCGGCCCGGTCCACCCCGGAGCGGTGGCTGGCCGGCTGGCGGGTCCTGGGCCGGGCCGGTGAGCGGGCCCCCGACGTGGCCGCGGTGGCGGCCCGGGTCCTGGCCCAGTGCCGCCCACCCGGCGCCGTCGCCCCGCCGGAGGTGAAGCTCTTCGCCCCCTTGCTCAAGGACGCAGGCCTGCTGTGATCGCGCTCGCAGCCAGAGGTTGCTCGGCGAATTGGTCGTGCGCACGTCGCCGGCGTCGCCGGCGCCCAACGCACCGAGAACAGTGCCCCCCCCCGCGCCGGGCCCCACCGGCCCGCCGACAGCGCACCCGCC
>JBOGHQ010000269.1:0-3094 GCA_050744785.1 Acidimicrobiales bacterium
GGCCAGCTCGGCCTGCACCCGACGGGCCTCCTCCTCGGCCCGGCGAACCCGCTCGGCCTCCACGAGGGCGGCGAGCTCTCCCTGGACCTTGTCGAGCGTGGCCTTCCGGGCCGCCGCCGCCTCGGCCGCCTTCTCCCGCTGGGCGGCCACGTCGGCGAGGACGGCCTGGGCCGCGCCCCTGGCCGCCTCCAGGTCGGCCTGCTGCTCGCGGCGCTGCTCCCGCGCCTCGTCGAGGGCGCCGGCCAGATCCTGCTCCTGGCCGGCCACGGTGGCGACGTAGGTCTCCCGCACCACCACGTCATTGACCGAGCCGCTCACCAACAGCTGCTCCATGGGCAGCGGCTGGCCTCCGACGTAGGACGCCACCGCCCGGTCCCGCAGGCGGGCCCGTACGGCGGCCACCTCCCGGTCGGCGGCGGCCAGGTCGGCCTCGGCGGTGCGCACCTGGGCCTCCAGCCGGTCGGCGGCCAGTCGGGCCTGGTTGAGGCGCTCGGCCAGCACGCTGACCTGGCGGCCCTGGTCCTCCAGCTCCTTGGCCAAACGGGCCGCTTCCGCCTTCTTGTCGTCGAGGGGATCGCCGCCCGCAGGGCGCGCCGCGACCATCGAGCTCAGAAGGGTCGCCACGACGAGCACGCTCGACGCGCCGCCGAGCCACCGATGACGCGGGGCCGTCTCGGAGCCATGCACGACGCCGCCAACGTACTGGCCCAGCTCCCACCGGGAAAGTCATGCGGGCCTGGTGGCGGTACCTTGCCGCCATGACCGGCTTCCGCACGGAGCGGGACTCGATGGGCGAGGTGCGCCTCCCGGCCGGGGCCCGATGGGGCCCCACCACCCAGCGGGCGGTGGACAACTTCCCGGTGTCCGGCCTCCGGCTGGACTCGGCCCTGGTCCGGGCCCTCGCCCTGGTGAAGTGGGCGGCGGCGCTCGAGAACGGCCGGCTCGGCGTGCTGGACGAGGACGCCGCCGCCGCCATCGCGGCGGCCGCCGACGAGGTGGTCGGCGGCGGCCACGCCCACCAGTTCCCCGTGGACGTGTTCCAGACCGGCTCCGGCACGTCGTCGAACATGAACGTGAACGAGGTGGTCGCCAGCCTGGCCGCCGAGCGGCTGGGCCGGCCCGTCCACCCCAACGACCACGTCAACGCCTCGCAGTCCACCAACGACGTGTTCCCCACCGCCATCCACCTGGCCGCGACCGAGGCGGTCACCGCCGACCTCGTCCCCGCCCTGGAGGGCCTGGCCGCCGCCCTGCGGGCCAAGCAGGCCGAGTTCGCCGAGGTGGTGAAGTCGGGGCGCACCCACCTCATGGACGCCACCCCCGTCACCCTGGGGCAGGAGTTCGGCGGCTGGGCCCAGTCGATCGAGAACGGGGTGGAGCGGCTGCGTGCCGCCCTGCCCCGGCTGGCCGAGCTGCCCCTCGGGGGCACCGCGGTGGGCACCGGCATCAACGCCCCCGACGGCTTCGGCGCCGGCGCCATCGCCCGCCTGGCCGAGCGCACCGGCCTGCCCCTCACCGAGGCCCGCGACCACTTCGAGGCCCAGGGCGGGCGCGACGCCCTGGTGGAGACGAGCGGGATGCTCCGCACGGTGGCGGTGTCGCTCTACAAGCTGGCCAACGACCTGCGCTGGCTGAGCAGCGGCCCCCGCACCGGCTTGGCCGAGATCCGCCTGCCGGACCTCCAGCCGGGATCGTCGATCATGCCGGGCAAGGTCAACCCCGTCATCCCCGAGGCGGTGGTGCAGGTGGTGGCCCAGGTCGTGGGCAACGACACCGCGGTGGCCTTCGCCGGCGCGGCCGGCAACCTCGAGCTGAACGTGATGATGCCTGTGATGGCCCGCAACCTGCTGGAGTCCATCCGGTTGCTGGCCTCGGCCAGCCGGCTCCTGGCCGGCCGCTGCGTGGCCGGCGTGGAGGCGGACGTGGAGCGGTGCCGCACCTACGCCGAGTCGTCGCCCTCCATCGGCACCGCCCTCAACCCTCGCATCGGCTACGAGCGGGCCGCCGAGGTGGTAAAGGAGTCGCAGCGGACGGGCCGCCCCATCCGGGACCTGGTCGTCGAGCGGGGCTGGATGACCCACGAGGAGCTGGACAAGGCCCTCGACGTGCTGCGCCTCACCCGCGGCGGCACCTGACCACCGGCGGACGCGGATGCCGGGCTCGGCGTATCTCGGCGGGGCTTCGATGATCCACATGGCGTGCAGTTCGGTGAGGTCCGATGCGGCCGGGCCGGTGCCGTCCTGGCGCTGGTTGGAGCAGCGTCGCTGCCGCTGGCCTCCCCGGCCGGCGGGCAGGGCGGCCTGCAGCTGGGCCCGGCCGCCGGCCGGGGAGGCAGGGAGGTCGAGGCCGCGCAGCACGGGCTCCCTGACTGGTGCACCGTCTACGAACTGCGATGGGGTGGCCTGCCCGCAACGAGGTGGTGCGCTACCTGCTCCTGCCAGGTGGCAGCGGGGCCCTGGTGAGCTGGGTGTGGCGCACCGTCCGGCGCCGGCGCGAGGGATCAGCCCAGGGCGGGGGAGCCGGGGTAGGGCCCGGGGTCGCCGGCGAGCGGGATGGTGGGAGGCGTCCAGGCCATCATCTTGGCCAGGGCGTTGGCCACCGACCGCCAGGCGGGCGGGCCCCATCCTTCGGCGGCGCCGATCACCGAGCCGTCGGTGCCCACGTGCACCAGGGCGGGCAGCCGCTCCAGCCCGAAGCCCTTGATCGCGGTCCGGTCCGGATCGGCGAAGGTGAGGATCTCCTGCGACCAGGGCCCCAGGAACTGGCGGCAGTCGTCGGCCGTCCCGGCCACCAGCCAGGCGATCCGGCAGTCGGCCTCCTCGAAGTTGCGCAGCACCCGGTTGGCGGTGGGCAGCAGCCAGGCGCTCTCGTAGGTGAAGGGGTCGAGGGCCACGAAGACCAGATGGAAGGTGGTGAGCCACTGCTCCACGCTGCGGGGCGAGCCGTTGATGGGCGCCAGGCTGAGGTCGAGCGGGGGGGCGTTCGCCATCGGCGGCAAGGTAGCCGACGACCTTTTCGGCGGGCGAGACCGCCACCGGGCCTCGGGCTCGGTAGCGTCCGCACGGATGCACCCCATGGAGCGCCTCCGGTCGGT
>JBOGHQ010000270.1:0-2538 GCA_050744785.1 Acidimicrobiales bacterium
CGCCGGCGCCCCCACCAGGACGGCCAGGCCGCCGGCCACGACGAGGCCGCCGGCGGCGACAGCGCTGAGGGGGAGAGGTCTCACGGGTCCAGCCGGTAGCCGATGCCCCACACCGTCACCAGGCGCACGGGGGCGGACGGGTCGGGCTCGATCTTCTCCCGCAGGCGGCGCACGTGGACGGTGACGGTGGCCGTGTCGCCGAAGGTCCATCCCCACACCTGCTCGAACAGCTCCTCTCGCCGAAAGGCCCGGGCCGGGTGGCGGGCCAGGAAGGCCAGCAGGTCGAACTCCCGGGCGGTGAGGGCGACCTCGCGCCCCTCGGCCCGGACCACCCGCGCCTCGGTGTTGACCTCCACCGCGCCCACCCGGAGCACGGCGCCACCGCCGCCCGGTCCGGAGGTGCCCGCCGCCGACCGGCGAAGCACCGCCTTCACCCGGGCGGTGAGCTCACGGGGCGAGAACGGCTTGACGACGTAGTCGTCGGCACCCAGCTCCAGCCCGGCCACCCGGTCCTCCTCGTCGCCCCGGGCGGTGAGCATGACGACGGGGAGGTCGGCGGGGCCGGCCGCCCGCAGCCGCCGGCACACCTCCAGCCCGTCGATACCGGGCAGCATGAGGTCGAGCACCACCAGGTCGGGCGAGGCGGTGGCGGCGGCACGGAGGGCGGCGTCGCCGTCGGCGGCGGTGTCGACGGCGAAGCCCTCCCGCTCGAGGTAGCGGCCCAGTACCTCGGCGACGGTGGCGTCGTCGTCCACCACCAGGATCCGGGCCGGGGAGGCGCTCACCACGGTGACCGCAGGAGCACCTGGAGGGCCAGGCCGGTGCCGAGGTTGGCGGCCAGCCAGGTACGGCTGGTGCTGGTGCGCCCCGCGAGGGCGCAGGTGGCCACGACGACCCAGGGTACGAAGGGCAGCCAGATGCGTTCCACCTCGCCCTTGGACAGCCCGCTCAGGTCGGCCACGGCCACGGCCAGGAGGGCGGCGCCGGCCAGCAGCCAGACCCGGCCGTCCCGCAACCGGCCGAGGGCGGCGGCCGTCGCCGGCCCCACCAACACGGCGAGCACGGCCAGGTTGGCCAGCAGGAAGTAGCCGTAGGGCCGCGCCGACGAGAGGCCGGCCTCGTAGGCGGTGCGGGCCGCGGCCAGCCCGTCCGGCCACCAGAAGCCGGCCGCGGTGAAGACCATCGCCACCGCCATCACGCCGCCGGCGGTCACGGCGGCCACGTCGGACCGCCGCCGGTGGACGCAGACGGCGGCGGGAGGGGCGGCCAGCAGGACCAGGCCGTAGCTGGCGTAGACGGTGGCACCGAGGAGCAGGCCACCGCCGGCGGCCAGGACGGTGCCCCTCGCTCCGTGCCGGCCGGTGGCCAGCACGACGAGGGCCACGCCCCACGCGGCCAGGCCGGTGAAGAAGGCGTCGGACGACGTGGCCACGAAGACGGCGGCCGGGGCCAGGGCCACGAACGGGGCGGCCCGCCGCGCTGCCGGCTCGCCGGCCAGCTCCCGCAGGGCCACCAGGGCGGCCACCACGGCCAGGGCCCCGGCCAGGAGGACCAGCCCCGCCGCCCAGCCGGCGCCACCGAGGCCGAGCCGGTCGAGGGCCCACAGCACCAGCACGAGGCCGGGCGGGTGGCTCTTCACGTGGGTTGGGAGGGTGGGGACGGCGTCCACGAAGGTCCGCACGAACTCGCCCACCGATCCCAGCCCGGGGACGGCGGCCAGGTACTCGTAGCGAGTGGCCAGGGGCGCGGTGAGCGAGCCGGGCCGGCCGGACCAGGCCAGCGCAATCGACCAGGCCAGGGCGCCGGCACCGGACAGGGCGAGGAGGGCCGCCCAGCGGAGGCGGGCCGCCAACCGGGGGGCCGCCACCACCGCCGAGGTCGCCACCACCATGGCCGGCAGCAGCCGCCAGCCCACCACCGGCGACCAGGTGCCCACGAACGGGGCCGCGCCCACATGGACGCCGCGGTCGGCTCGCACACCGGCACCCAGCACGACGGCGGCCACGATCAGGCCGGACCAGGCCGCCAACGGGACCCAGGGAGGCGGGCCGGGCCGGCGCGCCGGCTCGGCGGGGCGAGCCGGGACCGACAGCCCGGCGGGGGCGGCGTCGACGGTGACCGGGGCTGACGTCACCCCGGCGAGCGTAGGAGCCGGGGGGTGCAGCGGGCCCGGGACGGCGCCGGAGTTTCGGAAACCGTAAGCACCACTCCTCTGTCCAGGCCCGGGCCCGGCCGTTACGGTCGGGGCGTGGCCGACGTCGTGCTCCCCGTGCTCGACGAGGCCGAGGCCCTGCCCTGGGTCCTCGGCCGCATGCCGGCCGGGTACCGGCCCATCGTGGCCGACAACGGGTCGTGCGACGGGTCGGCCGACCTGGCCCGCGGCCTGGGCGCCGAGGTGGTCGTGGAGCCGCGCCGGGGCTTCGGCGCCGCCTGCCACGCCGGCCTGCTGGCCGCCACCGACGAGGTGGTGTGCTTCATGGACTGCGACGCCTCGCTCGACCCGGCCGAGCTGCCCCTGGTCGTGGAGCCGCTCGTGGC
>JBOGHQ010000271.1:0-3869 GCA_050744785.1 Acidimicrobiales bacterium
GGGGGAGGCGGGAAGGGGTCCAGTGGTGCGTCGGCGTCGATGTGTAGGCGGTGCGGGGCCGGACGGAGGTCGAAGTTCGGTGGTCAGCCGGTGGTGGAGCGCCTTGGTCACGAGCGGCGCCTCGTGACGGGCAGCTCCATGTGGAGCAGGTTGAGCTGTTGGTCCGACTCCACGGTCTCGTCCTCGGCCGTGTGTCGCCCCGCCGCACGTGGCGACGCCGGACGTGGTGCCGCAGGTCGCGGCTGCGCCCGGTGTGCCGTCGCCGTGTGTGGCTTCGCCGGGCGTGGCTGCTCGGCCCGCGGCGTCGACCTGTACACGGCCTCGCCGGCGATGACGGCCAGCCCGGGAACGGCGCCGAGCTCGTAGACCGACAGACCAAAGCGGCCGGCCTCCCCGGGCTGGCGGGACAGACGCACCAGGCCCTCCGCCCGCAGGCGGGCCAGGGCCTTCGCTGCCGCCCCCGGCGTGATACCGAGGTGCTCGGCCACCGCCCGAGTGCTCGTGTGGGCCGCCAGGACACCGCTCTCGTCCGCGGTGGCGTCCAGGGCACGTCCTCCAGCACCACCCATTCGATGGGCCGGAGGATGCGCCTAAGGGGCCGGGTGGCGGCGTCCAGTCGCACGGCGCCACCTGTCCTGCTGCCGACCGCCATACGGCCGTTACCGGTCGCCACGCGCCAAGGTCACTCGGATGCCGGTGCCGGCCAGCACCACCCGGTGGGCGGGCGGCTCGAAGCGGGGGGCGCCGTCCCCAGGCGCTCGAGGACGCCGGCCCGGATCAACATGCGGACCTGGCGGTGCACGGTGTCCTTGGAGGCGAAGCCCAACCGGCCGGCCACCTGGCGAACGCTGGCGCGCACCACCATCGTCGCCCCGGCTTTCGGCGTGAGCCCGCAGGTCGTGCAACACCGCGGGTGCCTGGGGACCGTGGCGGCGTACGAAGGCGAACGCCGCCGGGAACGCGTGCTCGACGTGGACCTCAGCGGCCATCGTCAGCGGAGCCAGCCGTGTCATCGAGCCCTGCCATGGCGAGCAGGGCGGCGGTGCGGATGCGCACGCACCGGCCGAAGCGCACCGCGGGGATGCCCTCCCTGCCGCCGGTGTCCAAAAAGCGCCGGGCCTGCTCGTAGATCTGGGTGCGCCCGAGCTGGGTCAGCTCCTGGGCCTGCTCGACACGGAGGAACGGAGGAAGATCGCTGAGGCGCATGACGCTCCCATCCGGAGGATTACCACTGCGTAATTAGGTATGCCACGATAGCAGCCGGACACGGCGAGGCGATCGAGCTCCACCGCCCCGTCCGTCCCCGATCTGCGACAGGAGGTGCCGGTGGCCAGGTCCAAGGACAAGCCCGAGCCCAAGGCATGGACGGCGAGCCAGGTGGTGGCCCACAACATGGCTCGCGCCCGGGAGATCCGCCGCCTCACCCAAGCCGAGGTCGCCGAGCGGCTGAGCACGTTCACGGGCTCCCCCTGGAGCCAGGCGAGCGTGGCCCAGGCCGAGGGATCGGTGGCCGGCGACCGGGTGCGCCAGTTCACCACCAACGAGCTTGTCGCCCTGGCCCGCACCTTCGACCTGCCGGTCCTGTACTTCTTTCTCCCGCCCGAGGATGGACGCCTCGCCTTCGCCGTCCCCGATGGCCACAAGCAGGAGTGGCCGTGGGAGTACCTGCTCATGCTGGTGTGGGGGCACATGGACAACTTCCCGCTGGTCGCCGAGAGGGCGGCGCCGTGGAGCCATGCCGCCACGTTGCTCGTGGCCCCGGACGCCGACTACCTGGAGGAGCCGCCGGCACCGATGCGCCGCAATCCCGGCCGGAACCGTCTGACGCCGGAGGACATGCTGGCGGTCGCCTTCAACGGCCTGGCCCGCCGGCACGTGCGGGGCGCCAAGAAGCCCGGCCAGGAACTGGCCGCGTTCATCCAGAACCTCCGCGGCCTGGCGGACTCCCTGGAGGCGTTCAACAACTACAAGCCCGGAACGTTCTTCACCACTGAGGAGGTTCGGGCCAAGGCCAAAGCCACCGAGAAGCGGCGGAAGCCCGATCGGGGCACGGGAGCCGCCTCAGACTGACGGCTTGTGGCTGCCGCCGCGACGCCGAGCGCCTACGGCGCCGTCTCGAACACCAGGCCGGGCGTGCCCGTGAACAGCCGGTCATCCGAAACGAGCGGGATCCCCAGCTGCACCGCGGTCGCGGCGATCCAGCGGTCGGCGTCGTGCTCAGGCTGGCCGAGCGCATGCCCGGCCCGTTCACACGCCACCCGCAGGCGCACGTACGCGTCGAGCAGCCGAGGGCCGGGCCAGACCAACCTCGGCGCGCGCGATGTGGTCCTCGGCCCGCCGGAGCCACCGCCCGCCCCATGAGCGCCGGTGCATCCCGAAGCGGAGCTCCGCGAGCGTTTGGAACGAGATGAGGAACCGCCGTCCTTCCCGGACGGGCCGGTACAGCTCCACGAGCCGGTGTGTGGACCAGACGAGGTCGGCGCCGAAGACGTTCGTGTCGACCACGACGACCGGCGGCCGCGACACCTCAGCGCTGGATGGCGGCCAGGAAGTCGGCTTCCTCGTCGTCGGTCAGGTCGTCGACCACCGGTCCGCTAGCAGGGTCCCACGGCCGAGCCCGGGCCAGCTGCTCGGCCACGGGCAACTCGAGGTGGCCCTCCGGTTCGGGCACCGCGGACGGCGTCGACACGCCACGAGTGTAGGCCTCACCCTCGGCGGCGCCGACGGGAGCCGCCGGTGGCCACAGGCACCGGCGGCGCCGGGGCGGCGACTGCCTCGCCGCCGCTGCGCAGGAACCCGTCGAGGCGTCGAGCGATCTCGGCGTCGCGGTTCTCCAGCACGTGCTGGTACCGGTACGCGGCGGCCGGCGAGGCGTGCCCGAGCCGGGCCTGCACCTCCCGGATAGTGGCGCCCGACACGGTGGCGAGGGTCCCGGCGACGTGGCGGAGGTCGTGGAACCGCAGCTTCTCGACGCCCGCCATTCGCAGCGCCGGGACCCACTGCCGGTCCCGGAAGTTGCTCTGGCGAAGCACGGCGCCCTTCTCGCTGGGGAACACCGGCCCAGCCGGGTCGGCAGCAACGAACCGCGCCATGTGGGTGCGCAGCTCGTCGACCAGGCCGGCGGGCAGGTGGACGGCTCGCCGGCCGGCGTCAGACTTCGGCGGGCAGAAGACGAGCGTGCCACCGCGCAGCTCGACCACCTGCTCGTCGACGATGAGGATGCCGTGGAGGAGGTCGAGGTTGCGCTGCCGCAGGGCGGCCAGCTCCCCTCACCGGCACCCGGCGTAGGCGGCGGTGAGGACCAGGGCCCGGTACCTCGGCTCGATGGCGTCGGCGATGGCGGCCACCTGCTCCGGCGTGACGACGCGCATCTCGGGCGAGCGCTCCACGCCGGCGCCCTTCTCGACGCAGGGGTTCCGGCTGACGATGTTGTCGACCACCGCGGTGGCCATGATCGACGAGAGCAGCCGGCCTTGTCGGTTATGACGGAGGCCACCCACCGGTCGGCGTCGGCCTTGGTGGCGAACGTCACGGGTGCCGGGCGGAGGGTGCCGTCGTCGGCCCGCACCCGGGCCTGGTACCGGCCCGAAGGGAGGCGGCGGATGCTGCCGGCCGTGCGCCGGGCCCGTCGTCGCTGTGCCATCAGGTCCCTCCCGCGCCGCTTCGTGCCACGCCGTTGTGGCACGGCTGTGGCACGAACCCTACTTTGCGACTACATCCGAAGGAGGAAATGGCCTCTGACCTCGGGTTTTGTGGCGCCCCCGGCAGGACTCGAACCTGCGACCCGCTGCTTAGAAGGCAGCCGCTCTTTCCAGCTGAGCTACAGGGGCTCCGGTCATCGACCGTACCGGACGCTCCCAGGCCATGGC
>JBOGHQ010000272.1:0-2781 GCA_050744785.1 Acidimicrobiales bacterium
CCGCGAAGCGGCGCAGCAGCGCCGGAGCGGGGTAGGCCTCGGCCACCGGCTTTCGCCAGCCGGCCGAGGACACCTCGGCCGCCATGCCGCTGGCGGCGGCCGCCTCGGCCATGCGGTCGTACCACTCGTCGGGCACGGCCGGCACCCGGCCCGTCACCTTGCAGAGGTCGGGGTGGGCCAGCACGTCGCACACCCCCGAGGCGGCCAGCTCCTCCAGGGCCTCGGTGTACTGCCGCCACGCCTCCTCGGTGCCCCGGCGGTCCCACTCGGCGGCCACCACCGGGTCCTCGTAGTCGTCGAAGCCCCAGGCGCCGATCCAGTGCACCGACCCGAGCAGCACGTCGAAGGGGTACCCGGAAAGGAGGGCGGCCACCTTGTCCATGCGGCCCGCGTAGTGGTCCACCTCCAGGCCGAGCACGACCGGCAGCCCTGCCGCCTTGGCCGCCAGCGCCACCTCGACGTAGGCGTCGAGGTCCTCCCGGGCGTGCTCGGCCCAGTAGGCGGCCATGGTGCGCCGGAGGTCGGCGTTGGCGTCGTCGTCCCAGAAGCCGCCGAGGACGGCGTCGGCCTGGGTGAAGCGGAACAGGTGCTCGGTGACGGCGACCTCGGTGACGCCGGCCGCGGCGGCCCGCTCGCAGTAGGCGGCCAGGCGCTCCACCGTCAACTCCTCCGGTTGGCGGCCGTGGGGCCACAGGTGGAGGTGGTAGTCGAGCACCGCGCTCAGGCCCGGCGGACGAGGGTGACGCCGTCCCGCACCGGCAGCTGGACGCACACCACCCGCCGGTCGGCGGCCACGTGATCGTTGAAGGCCCGGATGGCGGCGGTGTCCTCGGAGGTGTCGGCACCGTCGAGCACGCGGCCGCTCCACAACGTGTTGTCCACCACGATGATGCCCGCCTGGGCCAGCTTGGGGAGGACGGCCTCGTAATAGGCGGCATAGCTGGTCTTGTCGGCGTCGATGAACACCAGGTCGAACGGGCCGTCGAGGGTGGCCAGGGTGTCGAGGGCCGGCCCCAGGCGGATGTCCACCTGGGCGGCGTAGGGGCTGGCCGCCACCGCCCGGACCGCGACGTCGGCCGCGACCGGGTCGATCTCGCAGGTGGTGATGGTGCCGCCCGGGGGCAGCCCGGCCGCCATGGACAGGGCCGAGTAGCCGCTGAAGGTCCCGATCTCGATCACCCGGCGGGCCTGCGACGCGTGGACGAGGACCTCGAGGAAGCGGCCCTCCAGGGGGCCGACCATCATCTGGGGCGACGGCAGCGAGCGGTTGGTCTCCTCGGCCAGCGCCAGAAGGTGGGGTGGGGGCGGCGTGGTGTGGGCGTCGGCATAGGCCTCGATGTCGGGATCGACGACGGGCATCCCGGCGAGGCTACGCCCACACGTTCTCGCCAATGCGGAGGAGGCCGGCCATGTCACCCACATCGGTCTCGAGGTACGGCACGGGCACCACCACGTCGGTCGCCACCGACAGCTCGGCCCGCTGCTCCGCCTCCCGCTGGGCCACCACCTGGAACCGGAGGAAGCTCTCGGCCACCTCGGTGAGGACCCGGGCCACCTGAGCCGGCTCGCCGGCGCGGCCGGCCACCAGGGCAGCCGCGCCGGCGGGGCCCTCGATGAGCCTGGTGGCGGCGGTGCCGGCCGCCTCGTCCAGGAGGTAGGGCGGCAGCACCCGGTTGAGCACCACCGCGCCGAGGTGGAAGCGCTTGGTCGTGAGGGCGCTCACGAACTGCTCTGCCTCGTACAGGGGGGCGGCCTCGAGCGTGCTCACCACCACGTAGGTGGAGCGGTGGTCGCGCAGGAGCCGGCTCACCCCCCGGGCCCGTTCCACGAAGCCGGGCGCCATGGTCTGGAACAGCGAGAAGAACTCGGCGATGTCGTGCAGGAACTGCGATCCGAGGACCCGGTCGGCCACGGTGAAGAAGGGCCGGGACGCCAGGTTCACCACCCGGGACCGGGCCGGCGCGGTGAGGACGCGGAGGAAGCGGCTGGAGAAGAAGTCCGCCATCCGCTCCGGCGCCTCCAGGAGGTCCAGTGCGTTGCGGGTGGGCGGGGTGTCCACCACGATGAGGTCGTAGGTGCCCTCGCCGTGGAGCTCGTAGAGGCGCTCCATGGCGATGTACTCGTGGCTCTGCACGAAGCGGCCGCTGATGTTCTCGTAGAGCTTGTTGTTGAGGATGGCCTTGGCCGTGCGGTCGTCGGGTGCATGTCGCATCACCAGCGCGTCCCAGGACTGCTTGGTGTCGAGCATGGCCGCCCACAGCTCGCCTCTCGGCTTCACCCCGGCGTCGGCGAACGCCTCCACAGGCACCTGCTTCTCGACATTGCCGAAGCCCTCCAGCCCCAGCGCGTTGGCGAGCCGCTTGGCCGGGTCGACGGTGAGCACGAGCACCTTGCCCCCGAGATGGACCGCTGCCATCGCCGCGGCCGACGCCGCGGTCGTGGTCTTGCCGACGCCGCCCGAGCCGCAGCTGATCACGATCTCCTTGGCCGCCAGCAGCTGCTCGACCGATCCGGCGCTGCGCCCGCGCGACGGGGCCATCAGTACCCCAGCTCCTCGGCGAGGTGCTCGGCCACCTGGCGCGTGGCCCGCACGCCGTGGCTGCGCTGGAACAGGTACGGCACGTAGAGCAGCGGTGTGCCGGCGGGCAGCTCGTCCCGCAGCCGCGCCAGGTGCTGCGCACGCGTGCGGCGCAGCGTGACGGCGAGCTTCGCCCCGTCGAGGAGCTGGCGCACGGGCCCGCCGATGGCCGAGGCGAGCGCCGCTTCGGGCGGGGTCGGGCC
>JBOGHQ010000273.1:0-1558 GCA_050744785.1 Acidimicrobiales bacterium
CTCCCGGCTTGCGCTGGCGCACCGTCGCCACGGCCCGAAAGACTACCAGTAGTAGGGATGAGTAGGGATGGGGACCCGTTTCCGAGCCTGCAGCCGAACCCTCAGATCACGAAATATGCAGGCCGGATATGGCTCTTGCGATGATCAGGCGCTGGATCTCGGAGGTGCCCTCGAAGATCGTGTAGATCTTCGAATCCCGGTGCCAGCGCTCGACCGGTTCGTCGCGGACGTAGCCGTAGCCGCCGAGGATCTGGATGGCCTCTTCGGTCACCCGCACGGCCGTCTCGCCGGCGAACAGCTTGGACATGGAGCCCTCGCCGGCGGTGAACTCCTTGCCGTTGCGGCTCATCCAGGCCGCTCGCCACACCAGCAGGCGCGAGGCGTCGATCGACATCCTCATGTCGGCCAGCTTGAAGGCGATGGCCTGGTTCTCGATGATGGCCCGGCCGAACTGCCGGCGGTTCTTGGCGTACTCCAGGGCGTGCTCGTACGCGGCTCGGGCGATGCCCAGGGCCTGCGCCCCCACCGCCGGCCGGGATGCCTCGAAGGTGGCCATGGCCGCCTGGCTGCGCCCGCTGCTGCGCCCCTCCCGGACCCGGGCCAGCCGCTCCTCCAGCCGCTCCTTGCCGCCCAGCAGGCACCGGCCCGGGACCCGGCACCCGTCGAGGATGACCTCGGCAGTGTGGGAGGCCCGGATGCCCATCTTCTTGAACTTCTGACCCTGCGACAGCCCCGGCGTGCCCGGCGGGACCACGAAGCTGGCCTGGCCCCGTGAGCCCAGCTCGGGCGCGACCGACGCCACGATCACGTGGACGCCGGCGATGCCGCCGTTGGTGATCCAGGTCTTGGTGCCGTCCAGCACCCACTCGTCGGCGGCCTCGTCGTACACGGCCCGGGTGCGGAGGGAGCTGACGTCGGAGCCGGCGTCGGGCTCTGACACGGCGAAGGCGGCCACCGCCACCTTGTCCTGCTCGGTCCGGAAGCAGCGGGGCAGCCACTCGGCCACCTGTTCCGGCGTGCCGTTGCGCATGATCCCGGACACGGCGAGGGTCGTGCCGAAGATGGCCAGGCCGATGCCGGCGTCGCCCCAGCCCATCTCCTCCATCACCACGGGGATGAGCAGGCCGGTAGGGTCGGCGAAGGCGTTGGCCAGGAAGTCCAGCGAGTAGAGGCCGACCTCGGCGGCCTGCTCGATGACGGGCCAGGGCGTCGCTTCCCGCTCGTCCCACTCCGCCGCCACGGGGCGCACCACGTTCTCGGCGAAGGCGTGGGCCCACTTCTGGAGCTGGAGCTGCTCGTCGTTCAAGTCCAGCGAGAACTCGGCCACCACTGGCCATGATGGCAGGGTCCCGGCGCAACGCAGGCCGGGCTGCGGGCGGCCGTACAGTCGACCATGCGCGCCGTGGCGGTCACGCCGGACGGAGGGGTGGCCCTGGTCGAGCGGCCGGAGCCCGTGGCCGGTCCGAGCGAGGTGCTGGTGGCGGTGGAGCGGTCCGGCGTGTGCGGCAGCGACCTCCACCTGCTGCGGTCGGGGATGCTCCCGGCCCGGGCGGTGCTG
>JBOGHQ010000274.1:0-4677 GCA_050744785.1 Acidimicrobiales bacterium
GGCTTGCGCAACGACGTCTACCGGCGACCCCTCGCGACCGCGCTGGAGAGGCTGAACCTCGCCCCCGGATGGCGGTGCGCCGATGTCGGAGCGGGCGGCGGCGACGTGACGGTCGCACTGGCCGAGCTGGTCGGACGAGACGGCCGGGTCTACGCGGTCGACAGCGACCCCCGGGCCCGCGACGAGGTGGCGCGGGCGGCCGCCGCCCACGCGCAGGTCCTGGCCATCACCCAGGCCGGCGAGGACCTCCTGCTCCCCGAGGCGGTGGACCTGGCCTTCTGCCGGTTCCTGCTCATGCACGTGCTGGACCCCGTGGTGGTGCTGCGCCGCATGGGCGCGGCGGTGCGGCCGGGTGGGTGGGTGGTGGCCCAGGAGCCGGTCACGTCGGCGGGCCGCATCGACGGCCAGCCCATGTCGATGCCCGACTCCCGCCACCCCGACGTCGGCGCAATGCTGCCGGCGCTGGTGCGCGAGGCCGGCCTCGACACGGTCGACGCGTGGGCGGAGGCGCCGGCCGGCGCCGGCCCGGGGCCGGTCCACGACTACCTGGCCTCCCTCACCGGCGTGGCGCCGGGCGACGACCCGGTGGTGCTCCCGCCCCTCGTCACCGTGGTGGCCCGCCGGCCGGCCGGCGAGGCGGCGCAGTGAACCCCAGGCGCACCCCCCTCCGGCTCCTCGCCGCCAGCCTGGTGCTGATCGGGCTGGCCCTGGCCCTGCTGGGGTTCCCGGCCCGGGGCGCCCGCGTCGAAGAGTCGGCCTTCGCCTTCTTGAGCACCGACCGGCCCGGCATCACCGCCCACAACTCGCCGGCCGTCGCCGCCGACCCGAGCCGCCCGCAGTCGATGGCCATGGCCGACAAGATCGACACGCCCAACATCGACTGCACGGTGTCCACGTCCAGCAACGGCGGCAGCACCTGGACCGAGGTCGACCTGCCCCTGCCCGACCCGGCCACCCAGTGCTTCTGGCCCGACGTGGCCTTCGACGACGGCGGGGACCTGCTGGTGCTCTACACCGACCTCCGGGAACGCTTCAACCAGAGCAAGGGGGTCTGGCTCCAGCGCTTCTCGGGCGGCAGCCCGGCCGGCGAACCGACCAAGGTGGCGGGCGACCACTCCTTCCACGCCCGGCTGGCGGTGGACGCCAACCGGGTCTTCGTGGCCTGGGTGCAGGCCGGCAGCGACACGCCCTTCCAGCCCCTGGGCATCGCCCCGGGCGCCAGCCCGCTCATGCTGGCCGCGTCGGCGGACGGCGGCCGGACCTTCGCCGCACCCGTCACCGTCAGCGCGCCGGGCCAGCTGGTCCTGCAGCCCACCGTGCTGGTCACCAACGACGACGTCGTGGTCGGCGCACTGGACCTGGGCGACGACCTCCTGGACTACGAGTCCCGGCACGAGGGCCAGGCCGGGGAGCCCTATGAGGGCGCCTGGCACGTGGTGGCCTGGACGTCCTCCGACCGCGGTCGCACCTTCGATCGGGCTGCCACGGTGGCCGACGTCGAGCCGCCCCAGCGGATCTACGTCGACATCACCGCCCCCACGCCTGGCTTCGGGTTGGACCGGGCCAGCGGCCGCATCTACGCCACCTGGGACTCGGGAATCGGCGACGCCCGGGACGTGTACCTGTCGCACTCCGACGACGGCGGGCGCACGTGGGCGGCGGCCAGCCGGCTGCCCCGGGAGAGCAGCCAGACCCTGCCCACGGTGGCCGTCGCCCCCGGCGGCCGGGTCGACCTGCTCTTCTACGACCGCAGCCGGGACCCCACCGACGTGATGACCGTGCCCATGATGGCGTCCTCCTGGGACCGGGGCCGCTCGTTCACGGCTCGGGCCATCTCGGACCGGCCCTTCGACTCGCGGATCGGCTTCGGCAGCCTCCAGGGCCTGCCGTCGCTCGGCCAGCAGCTGGGCCTGATCTCCGAGGCGGACCGGGCCCTCGCCTTCTGGTCCGACACCCGCAAGGGCTCGGTGGACACCAATGCCCAGGAGCTGGCCCTGGCCCTGGTGGACGTGGAGGAGGGCAAAGGCCGGCGCTGGCCGCTGGTGGCCCTGGCCGTCGTCCTCGTCGTGGCCGGTGTGGCCGTGGCCGTGCGGGCTCAGCCGTTGGGCGCCAGACCGAACAGCAGGTAGGCGTCGGCGTCGTCCGGGGCCCCGGCCCGGGCGCGGGTGCGCTCGGCCAGCGTGCCGTCGAGGGCGATGGCCAGGCAGGTGGTGGGCTCGGCCATGACGATGCCGGCGGCCGCCTCGACCGCGGCCCGGTGCTCCTCGGGCACATCGGCGGCGGCGGCCGGGTCCTGGGCCACCCGCTGCACCCACGTACCCAGCTTGGACGGCTCGGCGCCGGCCGGCACCGCCACCTCCTGCACGGTTGTGGTCGACGCCACCGGGCCGCCCTGGGCCACCGCCGCCTGGTAGGCCTCGTCCAGCCCGCGGCCCGCACCCAGCGACGTGAACGCCCGCACGGCGGAGAATCTACCGCCCAACCATCCCCGGGCGCCGCCCCGTCTGCCCCTCCCCCGCCCCGTCAGGCCCGGCGCACCACCACGGCGGCGTCGACCTCGTCGACGCCCCGCATCACAACGACGTGGTCGAAGCCCTCGCTCCCGATGGACGCCAGCGTCCGAAGGAGCAAGGAGCGCTGGGCCCGCAGCACCGGGACCGGGAGGCTCCGCTCGGCCCGCACCGCGTTGCGCGCCGCGCAGACGCGCACCGCCACGTCGAGGACGACTGCCACCGCCGGCACGCCGTGGCGGGCGGCAAGGGCCAGCAGCCGGGCCCGGGCCTCGGCTTGGACGCTGGTGGCGTCGACCACGGTGAGCCGGCCCGCCGCCAGCCGTAGGCCGGCCACCGCTCGGAGGGCTTCGAAGGCGTCGGCGGTGGCGGACTGGTCGTTCTCGTCGTCGGCCACCAGGCCCCGGAAGCGGTCCGACGAGAGCACCTCGGTGGGCCGGAAGTGGCGGGCTGCGAAGGTGGACTTCCCCGACCCGGACACGCCGACCAGCACCACCAGGCAGGAGGCGGGGAGGACCACGACCACCGGCACCACCACATCCTCGCCGTTCAGCTCGCGAAAGCGCCCCCACAGGTGGGGCGCAATCGCCAAGTGACGCCAGGAGGCCTGCGCGAACGTGTGCCGTGCTCGAGCGGCTATGGGGGCGACAGGAGTGGAAGTTCTTCGGGGTCCTGCCCCGGGCCGACCGCGGCCTGGCCACCGCGTGGTGGGCGGTGCTGCTGCTGCGGGGCCTGCTGCCGGCCGGTTTCGCGGTCGCCATGGGATCGCTGGTCGGGGCGGTGCAGGACGGCGACCAGCTCGGGCCGCCGCTGGCCCTCGTGGGCGTGATCTTCGTCCTCCTCCAGGTGCTGGCCCCGTTGCACCAGGCCCTGAGCGCCAACCTGGGGAGCCGGGTGTCGGCGTGGCTCTACGACCGGGTCACGGAGGCCTGCGTCCGGCCGCCCGGCATGGGCCACCTGGAAGATCCTGAGCTGACCAGCGATCTCACCGTGGCACGCGAGTTCGACCTGGGCCAGACCGGCCCACCCATGTTCATGAACGTGGAGTTCATCTCCGGCGGCCTGGTGGAGCTGATCGCCGGGCTGGCCTCGGCGGCGGTGCTGTTCGCCTACGCCTGGTGGGCACCGCTGCTGCTGGGCGGGGCGTGGGCCTCCACCCACTGGCTCCTGCGGGAGAGCTCGGTGTGGCGGGACCGCAACACCGACGAGGTCCGCAGTGCCCAGCGCCACGCCGACTACGCCTACCGCCTGGCCGTGGACCCACCGGCCGCCAAGGAGCTGCGCCTGTTCGGCCTGGCCGACTGGGTGGTGGACCGCTTCCGCGACCGGCGCCAGCGCCTGTTCGACCTCCAGTACCAGGCCACCCGGCTCCGGGAGAAGCCGGTGCTGGGGTGCCTCCTGCTGGTGGGCGCGGCCAACGTGGCGGTGTTCTGGTCGCTGGCGCGCGCCGCCGCCGACGGGCGCATCGACCTGGACCAGGTGGTGGTCTTCGCCCAGACGGCGGTGGGCGCCAGTGCCATCGCCTTCGGGGGCCTCAACTGGGCCCTGGACGGCGCCGCTGCGCCGGTGGCCGCCGTGCTCCGGCTGGCACCGGCCATGGGCCCGGCCGGCGCCCTCTCCCCGCCGCCGGCGGGAGGTCCGCCCGCACCCGCGGCGGCGCCGGTCGACGGCATCCGCTTCCGCGACGTCACCTTCGCCTACCCGGGCGGGCAGCCGGTGCTGGAGGGCTTCGACCTTTTCCTCCCGGCCGGCTCGTCGCTGGCCATCGTGGGACAGAACGGCGCCGGCAAGACCACGCTGGCCAAGCTGCTGTGCCGCCTCTACGACCCCCAGTCGGGGGCCATCGAGGTCGACGGCGTCGACCTGCGGGACCTTGACGTGGGCTCGTGGCGGGGGGTGGTGACGGCGGTGTTCCAGGACTTCATCCGCTTCGAGCTGCCCTTGCGCGACAACGTGGCGCCGGCGGGCGGGGCCGACGACGACATCGTGGCCGCGCTGGAAGCGGCCGGCGCCGCCGACCTGGCCGGCCTCGACACCCCGCTGGCCAAGGGCTACGAGGGCGGCACCGACCTGTCCGGCGGGCAGTGGCAGCGGGTCGCCCTCGCCCGCGCGCTCTGCGCCGTGGAGCAGGGCGCCGGGGTGGTGCTCCTCGACGAGCCCACCGCCC
>JBOGHQ010000275.1:0-11722 GCA_050744785.1 Acidimicrobiales bacterium
CGTGGGCCGAGGACAAGGTCACCGTGCTGGCCAACATGGACGGGCCCTGTGGGTTCCACCACGACCTCAAGACCTACAAGGGCTGGGCCCTGGTGGAGGGCACGGGGAAGCGCCCCATGGTGCCGCCTGACGACTCCCGGCACCCAGCCAACCTGCGGCGGTCCCAGGCGGACGTGGTGGGATGACCGGCCTTGCGCCGGCCCCATCCGCCCGCGCCACCCGTGCGAGACCAGCTGGCACGCACACAGAACCTTCGCTCCTTGGCGGCAGGAAGTGCCTCACGGCGCCCGTCCTGCGCTCGTCGGTTAGGGATCGCCGCAGAACAACTTGGACGGCCGAAGGCCGACGAGGCAGCCACCACAAGGGCGAACGCGCCACGGCCGTGCAAGTTGTTCTAAGGCGGGCCCATAGGTCGTCCTGTGATGACGATGCGCCAACGACCGGCGGAGGATCCGCCCCCGGCGACGCCTTCACTCAGCGTTTGGCCGGGGGGCGGCACGGGTCGCAGTAGGAGCGGGACTAGCCCTGGACTAGCCCCGGGTACGCCGGGCCGACTTCTTGGCGGCCGGGGCCTTGCGGGCCGGCGCCGCCTTGGTGGCCGCCGCCTTGCGCACCCTGGTCCCGGCCGCCTTGGCCGGCGCCCGCCGGGCCGTCCCCTCACGCCGGAACAGCACCACCGCGGCGAAGCCGTTGTGGACGGTGGTCATGTGGGTCGGCTCCCAGCCCTGGGCCGCCATCGCGGTGATCCTCTTGTTGTCCACCTGGGCAAACCCTTCGAGCCCCACGGCGAACACCTCCGACGTGTACTCGTACATCAAGCCTCCCTGAGAGTCGTGGCCCGTCACATTAGGTTTCGCGCCGGCCGGCCGGCAGGGGGAAGGCGCCCGCGCTGCCGGCGCCGGGCGGCGGAACCGACGCACACGGCGGATCGCCACCAGGCGGCCGGACCCGACGGCTGCCGCAAAGCACCGATTCGGCGCGCCGGCCGGCCGGTTCCTCAAGGCCCGCGTCGGGAGGGCCGACCTTCCCTGCTGAGCGGACCAGCGGCATCCACGAAGGACGAGGCATGACACCCCTGCGGCTCTACTCGACGTCGTCCCACGCGCCCGGCCGCCCGGACGGCCCCGCGTCCCCGCCCTCCCTTGCCGGTCTGGCCGGCCGCATCGACGACCGCACCGCCATGGTCGCCGTGGTGGGCCTGGGCTACGTGGGCCTGCCCCTGCTGGTGGCGGCGGCGGGAGCCGGCTTCGCCGTCATCGGCCTGGACGTGGATCCCGCCAAGGTGGCCACCCTTCGCCAGGGCCACTCCTACGTGGGCGACGTGACCGACGACGAGGTGGCGGCGCTGGACCGGGCCCAGTTCACGGCCGACCACCGGGTGCTGGCCGCCGCCGACGTGATCGTGATGGCCGTGCCCACCCCCCTGCGGGACGGCGGACCGGACCTCTCGCTGGTCCGGGCCGCGGCCGAGGACGTGTCCCGCTCGCTGCGGCCCGGCCAGCTGGTGGTGCTGGAGTCCACCACCTACCCCGGCACGACCGAGGACCTGGTGCGGCCCATCCTGGAACGTCGGGGGCTGGTGGTCGGCAAGGACGTGGCCCTGGCCTACTCGCCCGAGCGGGTCGACCCCGGCAGCCGACGCACCCTGCGGTCCACGCCCAAGATCGTGGCCGGATGCGGCGCCCCGGCCACCGACCTGGCCTGCCGCTTCTACGGGTCGATGGTGGACCGGGTGGTGCCGCTGCCGACGCCCCGGGACGCCGAGATGGCCAAGCTCATCGAGAACACCTTCCGCCAGGTCAACATCGCCCTGGTCAACGAGCTGGCCACCATCGCACCGGCCATCGGTGTCGACATCTGGGCCGCCCTGGACGCGGCGGCCACCAAGCCGTTCGGCTACCTGCCGTTCTGGCCGGGCGCCGGCGTGGGCGGCCACTGCATCGCCATCGATCCGAGCTACCTGTCCTGGAAGGTCGAGCAGCGGCTCGGCTTCGGGATCGGGTTCATCGAGCACGCCCGCTCGGTCAACAACCGCATGCCGGCCTACGTGGCCGGCCGCATCGCCGAGGCCCTCAACCGGGTCGGCAAGGCGGTCCGCGGGGCCCGCATCGTCCTGGTGGGCCTGGCCTACAAGGCCGGCGTGGACGACGTGCGGGAGTCGCCCGCCCTGCGCGTCCTCCACCACCTGATCGACGCCGGCGCCGACTGCGCCTACCACGACGAGCACGTGCCGTCGGTCAACGTCAGCCGCCGCCGGGCAGGCGACGTGGCGCCGCCGCCGGACGAGGACGGCGCCCGGCCCGAGGGCGAGCAGTTGCTCCGCTCCGTCCCCCTCACCCGGTCCCTGATCGCCGGCGCCGACTGCGTGGTGATCCTCACCGCCCATCCGGGGGTGGACTACGAGGCGGTCGTCGCCGCCGCCCCCCTGGTGTTCGACGCCACCGGTACGACCCGCCACACCCGGCACGGCCGCGTCATCCTGCTCTGACGATGCGGCGATTCCTGCGCGGCATCCTCAAGGCGGTCGTCGCCGTCTACGCCGTCCTCATCCTCGGCTTCGTCTGGCTCACCAAGGACCTCACCTTCGCCACCTTGGCGCGCGATCCGGTGTTCGCCAGCTACTCGATCGCGGTGGTGCTCTACGTGGTGGGCCGCTTCGTGCTGGCCATGTTCTACCGGTCGGCCCCTGACAAGGGGTTCCGGCCCACCGTCTCGATCATCGTCCCCGCCTTCAACGAGGAGGACGGCATCGTCGGGACCATCGAGTCCTGCATGGCCGTCGACTACCCACCCAGCCGCGTCGAGGTCATCGTGGTGGACGACGGGTCGACCGACGCCACATGGCAGCGCATCCAGGAGGCCAAGGCCCGGTGGCCCCGGCTCTACGCGCTGACGCTGGGCCGCAACTACGGCAAGCGGGCCGCCATGGCCGAGGGCATCCGGCGGGCCAGCGGCCAGATCCTGGGCTTCGTCGACTCCGACTCGTACCTCGACGCCGACGCCGTGACCGCCCTCGTGCAGCCCTTCGCCGACCGGCGGGTGGGCGCGGTGGTGGGCCACGCCGACGTCCGCAACCACTCGGTCAACTGGATGACCAAGATGCAACAGGTCCGGTACTTCTCGGCCTTCCGCGTCATCAAGGGGGCCGAGTCGCTGCTGTCCGGCACCGTGACGTGCGCCTCCGGGTGCTGTGCCGCCTACCGGCGCAGCGTGGTGCTCCCCCTCCTGGAGGAGTGGGAGTTCCAGACCTTCCTGGGCCGGCCCGCCACCTTCGGCGACGACCGGGCCCTCACCAACCGGATCCTGCAGAACCACCGGGTCGTCTACCAGGCGTCGGCCCGGGCGGAGACCGTGGTCCCCGAGCAGCTGCCCAAGTTCTTCCGCCAGCAGTTGCGGTGGAAGAAGTCGTGGCTTCGGGAGTCGCTCCATGTGTTGCGCTACTTCTGGCGCAAGAACCCGGCGGCGGCCATCTTCACCTACGCATCCATCGCCTTCCCCTTCATGGCGCCCTGGGTGGTCCTTCACGCCGTGTTCGGCAGGCTCATCGGCGGCGAGCCCGGCGGCCTTTGGTTCTACGTCATCGGGACCTACGCCATGGCCCTTCTCTACTCGCTCCACTACGCCTTCAAGCGCCACGACGGGCTCTGGTACCACGGGATGACCTTCGTGGCCCTGTACATGAGCGTGCTGGTGTTCCAGACCTACTGGGGCATCCTCACCATGCGCGACACCCGGTGGGGCACCCGTGCCTCGACGGTGGAGCACGCCACGGTCGACCAGGACCTGGTGGTGGTGCTGCCGCCGGGTGGCGCCGGTGAGCCCGGTGAGCTGGTGGCGGCCGGCCCGGCCCGGCGACACCGGCCGGCGCGCTTCGCGGCCGCCGGCGAGGACCGGACCGCCCACGAGCTGGACGCCGGCCTGTCCGTCCCGGCCGAGCGATGAGGCCCGGACGCCACCCCGGTGGCTTCCTGCGGGGCGGGCTGGGCCAGCTGCTGGCCGGTCTGGTGGCCATCCCGCTCAGCGCCGTCCCGTTCGTGGGCTACGCATCCCTGACGCCCGAGGGCCGCCTGGTGCGGGACCGGGCCATGGTCGCCCTCTTCCCGCCGTCGCTGCCGCAGCTGGCCGCCCACGTGGCGAAGGCGGCGGCGTCCGCCGTGCCCCGCTACACCGGCCAGGTCATGTCACTGGCCTACCACGGCATCGGCTCGGGGTCGGATGGGGAGGGCGGCTTCGTCGTCTCTCCGTCGCGCTTCGGTGAGCACCTGGCCACCTTGAAGGCGGCCGGCATGCACGCCGTCACCGCCCGGCAGGTGGCCGAGGCCTTCGAGGGAGGCCGGCCGCTGCCGGCCAAGGCGGTGTTGCTCTCCTTCGACGACGGCCGCACCGACGCCATGATGTTCGCCGACCCCCTCCTCCAGCAGGCCGGGATGGCGGCCACCATGTTCGTGATCACCGGCGCGGCCGAGGACCCTGGGATCTACTACGCCTCGTGGGACAAGCTCGCGGGCTACGCCAAGTCCGGCCGCTGGGACCTGCAGTCGCACACCGCCGCCCTGCACCGCGAGCAGGAGGCGGCCGGCGGCGGGAAGCTCCCCGCCCTCACCAGCCTGGCGCCCGGCGAGTCCCTGGCCGAGTTCCGGGCCCGCATCCGGGCCGACCTCTCCGAGGCCACCGGCGCCATCACCAGCCGGACGGGCCGGCGGCCGGTCGCCTTCGCCTACCCGTTCGGGGCCTACGGCGCCGAGCGGACCAACGATCCTCGGATCCAGGCCGTGCTGCGCGAGGAGGTGGGTCGCCGCTACGCCATCGCCTTCCACCAGGACGAGCAGGACCGCGTCCCGCTGGCCGGCCCCGACGACGAGTCCCTGGGCATCCGTCGTCTGGAGGTGGGCAACTGGTCGGGCCTGCAGCTGCTGCAGCGCATCGCCGGCGCCGTGCGCCGGTCGGTCCCGCCGCCAGCCCCCGACGACGTCCTGGGGGCGCCCGCCCCCGACCCGATGGCGCCGGGTCTCCTCCCGCCCCCGCTCACCACCGCGCCGCCGCCCTCCACCACGACCACCGCGCCGGGCCGCCCGGCCGGCACCACGCCGGCCACCGCCCCGCCGAGCAGGAGCACGACGTCGCGGCCACCGTCCACCACGACGCCGACCACAAGCGCGCCCACCACCACCACCACGACGGTGCCGCCGGCCACCACCACCACCCGTCCCCCCACCACGACCCCCACCACGACCACCACCACGACACGGCCGCCGACGACGACGACCATCCCGCCCACCACCACGACCACGACGCAGCCCAAGGGCTGCCGGTCACGGGGCCAGGGCAACATCTGCGGCCCCGGCCAGACCTGACGAGCCGCCGCAGACCCCGCTCTGGAGTAAATAGGTCACCGAATCGGTGACCTATTTACTCCAGAGGCGGTCGAGTCCGTCGCGCTACTCGGCTTCCGCCGCGGCCCGTATGGCCAGGGCGGCGACGGCCAGGTCGAGCCAGCGGTCCAGGTGCTCCCCGAAGGAGCCCCCCGCGTCCTGGTCGGGGATCTCGAGGTGGAGTCCGGCCTGCTCGGCCACCAGCAGCGGGCCGTCGCCCTCCACCCGTACCGGGTGAGGGTCCACGCGGAGGATCTCCTCGACCGGTGCCGTCCCACCTGCCGAGCACCGCATCACCACGGTGGCGGGGCCCGGCACGTCCACCTCGGCGCCGGACAGGTCGGCTTCCCATCCCGCCGCCCGGCGCCGGCCATGGCGGTCGATGGCTGCGGCCAGCCGGCTGGGCAGAAGGGCGGCCACGGCCCCGGCCGCGACCGACTGGCGTCGCCACCGCTCCTCCGCCGCCAGGTCGGGCTGCTCCTCGTCGAGGTGTCCGGCCAGGAGTGCGCAGGAGCGCAGCAGCAGGTCGACCAGGGCTGCGGGCCGACCCGTCGCGGCCGCCTCGAGGGCGGGGCCGTACTGGTCCCGGTCACCGGCCGGGAAGAGCGGGGGAACGCCTCCTGCCCGCAGCAGGATCCCGCCCGAAAGCGCCCGCCCCACCCGGCCGTTCCCGGCCGGGAAGGGAGCGACGTGATGCAGCCCGTGGAGGGCGAAGGCGGCCCTCGTGACCGGATGGAGGCCACCGCCGTCGCCGCCGGCCAGGCCGGCCACCAACCTGGCCATCTCGGTGACGACCGCGGGGACCGGGGCGTGGGCCCGCCAGCCTCCGTCCCCGGTGGGGCGGTGGTTGGCGTGGTGCTTGTAGTCACCGTGGCCCAGCACGTGGTCGTCCGTCCCGTGCCCGCCGGGCACCTGGTGGTGGGTCTGCGGTGCGCACGCCAGCGCGTGGGTGTTCCGGATGAACGGCTCGGACGCCAGCGCGCCCGGCTCGGCATCGGCGGCCGACACCAGGGCGGCGTGGTTGGCCACCACGTGCGGGATGGCCCCGCTGGCGTGACCACGGGCCCGCAGCGCAGCCATGGAACCGGAGCGGAGCAGCCCCGCCACCGCGGCGAGCGAGCCGTCGTGACGCCCGGACAGTGCACCGGACTGGTAGGCGGCGGCCAGCAGCGCGCCCCGCCGCAGCAGGCCGGCCCGCTCCGCCCCTTTCTCGTCGAGCCGGCGCAGCGCGGCCCGCACGCCGTCCCAGGACGCCCCGTCCACCTCCACCGCCTCCCATGGGCCCAGCCCGCCCAGCGGCCGGTAGAGGCGGTCCGCCTCCTCGGCACCGTCGTGGTCCCCGGTCACCTCACTTGACGAGGCCCCGGCGCAGGGCGGCGGCCACCGCCTGCACCCGGTCGGAGACGCCGAGCTTCTGGTACACGCTGCTCAGGTGGGTCTTGACCGTCTCCTCACCCACGTAGAGCACCCTGGCGATCTCCTTGGTGCTCTTGCCGGTGGCGAGCTGTTCCAGCACGTCGCGCTCTCGCTCGGTGAGCCCCACGCCGGGCTGGGACTCCCTCAGCTCACCGAAGGCCTTGAGGAACGGTCGCGTCACCGAGGGGTGCAGGAAGCCGCCCCCGGCGGCAACGGCCCGGATGGCGCCGGTCAGGTCGTTGCGGCCCACGTTCTTGGGCAGGAACCCGGACGCCCCGGCGGCGATGGCGTCGCGGACGGTCTCGGGGTCGTCGTGCATGGTGAGCACCAGCACCCGGGTGTTCGGGTGCTCGCCCACGATGCGCCGGGTCGCCTCGATGCCGCCCATGCCGATCAGGGACACATCCATGAGGGCGATGTCCGGCGCGCTGCGGGCCACGATCTCAAGGATGCCCTCGCCCGAGTCGGCAAAGCCCACGACCTCGAAGCCCTCGGAGAACGACAGCATCGTGGCCAGCGCCTCGGCCACGACGCGGTGGTCCTCGGCGATGGCGATCGTGACGAGCGCTACCCGACCGGTGGGATCGGGAGTCGCACTGTCACTGCCGTTCCCTCCCCTTGCCTGCCCTCCACCCACACCCCACCTCCGGCCAGATTCACCTTGTCCCGCACGAGCTCCAAGCCCAAGCCGCTGGAACTGGCTCCTCGGTGGCCGACGCCGTTGTCGACGACAACCAGCTCAACGGCGTTGCCATCGCTGCTGAGCCGGATGCGCACCGACGTGGCGCCGGCGTGGCGGGCCACGTTGGTGAGACTCTCCTCGCAACACTCGCACAGCAGCAGCTCAAGCGAAAGCGGCACGTCGGCGGTGAAGGAGTCGCAGTCCGTCTCCACGGTGATGCCGGACACGGCGTGGAAGGATCGGCCCAGCCGCTTGAGGGTGCCGGACAGGCCACCGGCGTCCAGGGACACCCGGCGCAGGCTGCGGACCGCGCCCCGGAGGTCGGCGATGGCCCGTTCGATGCCGTCCGCCGTCTTGCGGGCCAGGTCGGCCGCCGTCTCCAGCCGGCCGACCTGAAGGGCCGACCCCACCGTGTCGGCCTGCATCTGGAGGGCGGCCAGCTGCTGGAGTACGCCGTCGTGGATGTCGCTGGCGATGCGGGCCCGCTCCCGCTCCCGCTCGTCGATGAGCTGGTCGGACAGCCGGCGCCGGTCACGCTCGGCCGACTCCAGCTGGCGGGCGGCCCGGAGGGCGAAGCGGGCGCCGAGCAGGGGGATCATCAGCACCGCCACCGCCCAGGCGCCCACCCGCAGGAAGGTGAGCCCCATGACCAGGCCCATCAGCGACTGGAACAGGTACGCCGTGGCCGCAGCCGGGCCTCGGGGCATCATGCCTCGAACCACGCCGACGAAGGGCACCGAGCGGCACGTGGCCTCGGCGGCCGCCACCAGCACCAGGTTGGTGACCTGGTAGGCCAGGATGGCGCCCAGCGCGCCCACCGGGTGGAGCTCGGCGTGGTCGCCGGCCAGATCGAGGGCAGCGGACGCGGCCGCCACCGACATGGCCAGCTGGGCGCGGTTGTAGAGGGCGTGGAGGACGCCCGTCTGCCGCCGGAGCTCCCACTCCGACAGCGCCGAGGCGAAGACCAGGGGCCCAGCCACGGACATGGAGAACACCAGGGCGACGGCGATGTTGGCCGAGCTGCTCAGCGACAGCGAGACGTGCGCCGACACCGGGATGGGCAGCAGGTTGGCGACTGCGCAGAAGACCAGCCAGGCGGCGACCGTCCAGGGGTCGACGTCGGCCACCACGCCCGACACGAGGGCGTGCACGGCCAGTGCCACCACCGCGCCGATGACCAGCGCAGCAAGGACGACGAAGGGGGCCGGGTCGCGAGAGGGAGTCCCCGGGCTGCTCACGTGCCCTCCCCCTCGCGCGGTGCGGCTGTCATCTCCAGTTGAAGCTGCTGCCGTGGGCGGTACCGGCCTGAGTCAGGATGACGCCGGCGACCGAGATCAGGGTAACCGCGATGCGGGTCGCGATGCGACGCATTGATGCTCACCTCCTTCCCGTGTGTCGAAGCGGCATTGGGGCGTGGTGCCAGGCGGCATTTGCCGCCTGTGACGGGAAGCTTCCCATCCATGCCGTCGCCGTGGGCTCGAATCCCCCGGTCGACGCGGTGTGGTTCCCCCGAGTGGGGGAGGTAGCCGAAGGCGCCTCCTGCCACAGTCGAACCGGAATGCACACCTACACCAGGTCGTCGGCGCCAGGCGTTCGGCGGGATCCCGAGGGGGGGCTGCTGGAGGACGGGATCGACCGTCGCGCCATGGTGGATTTGGCCCGCCACGGCGTGGCCGTGGTGCCGGGTGCCCTGTCACAGGAGCGATGTGACGAGCTGGTCGACGAGGCGGCGCGGGCCAACTCCAGCTACCTCGACCTGCCTCCTCGGGTCAACGGGGTGCACCAGCGGGCCGAGCAGCTGGCGGTGCGCACCGACGACCCCGAGCTGCCCGCCCTCGGCCGCCTGATCAGCGTCCTGCGGGCCACCATGGCCCTCCAGCCACGATGGACCGGGCTGCGGCAGTTCGTGCCCACCCAGGCCCGTTTCATGCGCTATCGCGGCAACCACGCCGGTCTCGGCCTGCACCGAGACGGCAAGTGCTACGCCCTGGTGGTGTGCGTCTTCTCCCTCGCCGGCACGGCGCCGTTCCGGGTCGTGGGCGAGGACGGTGGGCCCTCTCTCGACGTCCTCGTCCACGCCGGCGACCTGGTCCTCCTGCGGGCCCCCGGCTTCGCCGGCGTCGCCGACGGCCGGCTGCAGCACGCCGTCGGTGCCCCAATGGGCGAGCACCGCATCTCCCTCACGATCCGCATGGTTCGAGCTCACCCCCGGGCCGCACCCGCCCCGCCCTGGTCCGCTACCAGCCACCGCTGACGAGGCCGGACCAGGGCGGGGGGCCCGGCCCCCGCCCCACCCGCGAGTTACCCGCAGTCAGGCCTGACGTCCCGACCCGGGTCCACGCCCAGCAGCGACCGGGTGAGCCGACCGCCCTCCACCATGAGGTCCAGCAGGGCCTGGTCGATGTGCTCGTCGGTGACGGTGATCCCGTCGCCGGCGGACGGATGGGATGAGTCGGCCGCGAACACCGCCGCCTTGCGGAGCAGCTCCTTGATGAAGGCGGCGCTCACACCCTCGGTGCGCGCCACCACCGCGTCCCGGTCGGTCAGCTGGAGGTCGAGGCCCTCGCCATAGAGGTCGAGCAGGCGAGCCCGGCAGCCGGGGCCCGGGAGCGGGATCTCGATGGCCTCGTCCACCCGCCCCGGCCGGGCGGCCAGGGCCGGCTCCAGCAGCTCGGGCCGGTTCGAGGTGAGGACGAACAGCACGTCGGCGTCATCGCCCAGGCCGTCCATCTGGTTGAGCAGCTCGAACAGCACGGTGTTGGTGCCGGTGCTCTGGTGGGTCCGCTCCTCGGCCACCAGGTCGACGTCCTCCAGGATCACGGTGGCGGGCTGGAGCAGGCGAGCCATGGTGCACGACGTGGCGATGAGCCCGAAGGTCTGGCCGGTGAGGAGGAGCACGGTGCGGTCCGGCATCTGACGGGCCAGGTACATGGCGGTGAGGGTTTTGCCGGTGCCGGGCGGGCCCCAGAGGAGCACGCCCCGCTTCAGGTGACGGCCGGCCGCCGACAGGCGGTCCCGGAGGCGGGCGAAGCGGATGGTCTGCCGCTCGATCCGTTCCAGGATCCCCTCCGGCAGCACGATGCGGTCCCGGTGCACATCGGGGACCTGGTGGAACCGCACCTCGACAGGCCCCATGTTGGGCTTCGACAGCGACACGATCCGGCCCCGATAGACGTTGCGCCGCCGCATGCGATTGCGGAGACGGGAGAGGAATCGCTCGGCCACCTCCCGTTCCAACGCCATCGCTTCCACGGTCACGTTCTGGGCCATGTAGTTGCGTTGGTCTGCCCCCCGGACGAGCACAGCCAGCGGACCGGTGCCGGCCGCGCCGTTCCCGCTGCCGGGGTCGAAGAGGAAGAGCCCGAACTGCAAGCAGGGCAGCACGTCGTCGTGGCCGGAGGGCCGGTTGATCCACTCCACCGGTCCCTCCTGGACCTGCCCGCCGCCGATCAGGCCCGGGCGGGCGGCGGCCACCAGGTCGCCCAGGCCCACCCCCATCATCCGGCGGCTCTCAGCGGCCACCCCCAGCAGCGCGGTGGTGCCCTCGGTGGCAGCCACCTCGTCGTCCAGCGCCAGCTGGAGGTTGGGGTGGTCGTGGGGCGGGAACTGCTCGGCCACGATGGGCAGGGTCGTGGGCACCACGCCGAAGTGGGTGGTGAGCCGGGCCCGGAAGAAGGGGTCCGGCGTGGGAGCGGTACTCACCGCCTCCTCCAGGAACCCCTTGAAGGCGGCGCCGAAGTCGCCGGCGCTGAGCTTCGGACCGTCGGGCATGGGCACCTCCTGGTTGGCGGACCGGTCGCGATGGTGCCAGCCCAGGGAGCAGGTGGCCGGAGCAATTTTCGCAAACGGAGAGATTGCACGCGCCAACAGGGCCACTTGCCCGAAATTACCGCTCAAGGCGCGCGGGATCACCGCCGAATACCACGAATAGTGGTCGTGGGGTTGCGCTTTGTGGTGGGCGCGCTACATTCCCTGTCATGGCGCATGGACGGGCACCTCACACTCCGGCACGTCGTTGGTCCCGGAGGCTGGCCGCTCCGATCGTTGTCGTGGGAGCGGCGCTCCTGCTGGGTGCCTGTGGCGGCGGGGGTGCCCAGCAGGTGACCGTGTCACCCGGGGCGTCGACGGTGGCCGGCCAGGTGCCGTCCATGGTGCTGCGCTCGCCGGGCCCGATCGAGACGCGGACTGCGACCGAGCCGGCCGAGCCGGCCCGGGTCCTGGCCGCCTCCTCGCCGGTCCCGCCGGCCACCCC
>JBOGHQ010000276.1:0-13097 GCA_050744785.1 Acidimicrobiales bacterium
ACGCGGCGTTGCTGCGTCAGGCTTTCGCCCATTGCGCAAGATTCCCCACTGCTGCCTCCCGTAGGAGTCTGGGCCGTGTCTCAGTCCCAGTGTGGCTGGTCGTCCTCTCAGACCAGCTACCCGTCGACGCCTTGGTGGGCCGTTACCCCACCAACTAGCTGATAGGCCGCGAGCCCCTCCCGAAGCGATGAATCTTTCCTCCCCAGACCATGCGATCCGGTGAGGACATCCGGTATTAGCACCGGTTTCCCGCTGTTATCCCAGACTTCGGGGCAGGTTGCTCACGTGTTACTCACCCGTTCGCCGCTAGGCCTTCACCGGTGTTGCCACCGGATGGGCCCCGCTCGACTTGCATGTGTTAAGCACGCCGCCAGCGTTCGTCCTGAGCCAGGATCAAACTCTCCGTCGAGATCTCGGAGGCGAACCCCCTTCGATCATGGAGAGCCGGCCTCGATGGGTCACTACCCCGTCGGCCGACTGGCACCAGAACGGACGTTGTCCGTTCTTCAGTGCATTGATGGTTGCGACCACTCACGTGGCCGCCCGCACTGGCTTTTGGCTTTCCTCTGTTCCGTTTTCAAGGAGCACCCGTGGCGGGCCGCACGCGGCCCCTCGGAAGGGGCGGAGGTGCGGGGGTCCGCTGTGGGCCGAGGGCCATGCCGGGATCCGGCGTACTACCTCGGCGCTGTCCTGCTCGCGCCCCAGGCACCGTGACCGGAATCTGAGGCGGCTGTTTACTGTAGCACTTCCGGCCCGGCTGTCAAACCCCTCGACCTCCCGGCCCCGTGTGCCGATCCCTCGTGCGGGAGCAGAGCTCCGCACACAGCGACATGTCAACCTCGAGCCGGGCCGCCGCATTCCTGTGCATCCTGGGAGTCCTCACTGGTGCCTGCTCGTGGGAGACCCCACCTCTGGCCACCACGGCGCCGGGGCCACTGGCGGAGTCGTCGAGGATCGTCGCCGCCGACGGCACCCTGCTCACCGCCCTGCACGGCGAGGAGAACCGGGAGCGGGTCACCCTGGACCGCATCCCCACCGCCCTGCGCGACGCGGTGGTGGCCATCGAGGACGAGCGGTTCTGGGAGCACCGCGGCGTCGACCCCCGCTCGGTGGTGCGGGCCCTGGTGGCCAACGCCAGCGAGGGCGAGGTGGTGGAAGGGGGCTCGACCATTACCCAGCAGTACGTCAAGAACGAGCTGGTCGGGCCCGACCGCACCTTGCGGCGCAAGCTGCGGGAGGCGGCCCTGGCCTACGAGATGGAGCGGCGCTACACCAAGGCGCGCATCCTCGAGCTGTACCTCAACACCATCTACTTCGGGAACGGCGCCTACGGGGTGGAGGCGGCCGCCCAGACCTACTTCGGTGTGCCGGCGGAGCAGGTGTCCCTCGGCCAGGCCGCCCTCCTCGCCGGCCTCATCCGCTCCCCCACCCGCACCGACCCCTTTCGCGCCCCGGACCTGGCCACGGCCCGCCGCCGGACCGTGCTCGACAAGATGGTGCAGCTGGGGTGGGCGGAGCCCAGGGCGGCCGCCGCCGCCGCCGCCGAACCACTGGTGCGCCCGGTCCCGCCCGCGGAGCGCTACGCCGCCCCTCACTTCGTGGAGCGGGTCAAGCAGTTCATCCTGGACGACGAGCGCTTCGGTGCCACCCCGGCCGCCCGGCGGGACCTGCTGTTCGGGGGCGGCCTGCGCATCCACACCACCCTTGACCTGGCCCGCCAGGCCGAGGCGGAGGCGGCCGTGGCCAAGGTCCTCTCGTCGCCGGGGGCCGACCCCGCTGCCGCCCTCGTCTCCATCGAGCCGGGCACCGGCTTCGTTCGAGCCATGGTGGGCGGTCGGGACTTCTTCGGCCCCGACCCCGACGCCAAGTTCGACCTGGCCACCCAGGGCCGCCGGCCGGCCGGCTCCGCCTTCAAGCCCTTCGTCCTGGCCGCCGCCCTCGAACAGGACGTGCCGGTGACGAGGTTCTACGACGCGCCCGGGACGCTCACCATCAACCTGACCCGTGAGAAGTGGCAGGTGTCGAACTACGAGGGCAGGGGCGGCGGGCGCCTGACCCTGCTGGACGCCACCGTCCGCTCCGTGAACACGGTCTACGCCCAGCTCATCCTCGACGTCGGTCCGGCCGAGGCGGTAGAGACGGCCGCCCGCATGGGGATCACCTCGCCCCTCCGCCCCTACCCGTCCGCCGTGCTCGGCACCAACGACGTCACCCCGCTGGAGATGGCCGCCGCCTACGGCACCCTGGCCAACCGGGGCCTGGCCGTGCCGCCCGAATTCGTCGTCAAGGTGGTCGGCCCCGACGGGCAGCTGCTCTACGAGCACCGCCACGCCCAGGAGCGGGTCCTGGAGCGGGCCAACGCCGACACCGTGACCCGCGTGCTGCGCCAGGTCGTGGAGCGGGGCACCGGCGTGGCGGCTCGCATCGGCCGGCCGGCGGCGGGCAAGACCGGGACGGGCCAGGAGTGGCGGGACGCCTGGTTCGCGGGCTACACCCCCCAACTCGCCACTGTCGTCTGGGTGGGCTTCCCCGAGGGGCAGCGGTCCATGGTGCCCCCGGCCACGCGCACCCTGGTGACGGGTGGCTCGTGGCCAGCCCAGATCTGGCAGCTCTACATGGCCGCCGCCATGGCCGCCGTTCCCGTGCTGGACTTCGCCGACCCCGCCGGCGACGGCACTGGCCACGCCGAGGAGCCGGTCGCGGGAGAGCAGGAGGGCGCGACCCCGATCCTGCGGCTGGTGCCGGCCGTGTTGGGCCTTCCCGTCGCCGCCGCCGAGGACACCCTCGGGCGGGACGGCTTCCGGGCTGCCCGGGCCGCGGTGCCGAGCGCCGACTACCCACCCGGCTACGTGGTGGGGGCCTCACCCGAGCCCGGCCTGCTGGCGCCGGCCGCATCGGACGTCACCCTCCTGGTCAGCAGCGGGCCGCCCACCGCCACCGTCCCCGAACTGCTCGGTGCCACCCCCGGCCAGGCCACCCTCCGGCTCCAGGCCGCCGGCCTGGTCCGGGCGGTGGTGGTGGTGGCCGAGCCCCTGGCCGCCGATCCCGCCGCCCAGGCCGGACTGGTGTGGCGGCAGCGGCCGGAGCCGGGCACCCCCACCGACAAGGGCGCCACCGTGACCGTCTACGTCAACCCCCGCTGAGCGGCGCGACCGGCAGCGACGGGGCGGCCCGGGACAGGTTCGGGTCGCCCGGCACGTACCAGCGCCAGGGTCGGTCGGCACCGGCCGTCAGCCCGACGCGCAGGCTGTTGCCGGGGCGCTCCGGCGGCGGGGTGCCGTCGTCGACGACGACCGGGCCGCGGTCGCCGGTCACCAGGTCGGCACCGTCGTGGACCTTGGTGATCCCCAGGGCCTGGCACAACCGACCCGGCCCGGCGCAGAGGTGCCGGTCCCGGACGGCCGGCCCGCGGGCGGCCCGCATCTCGTCCACGCCGTCGACGGGGGCCAGGGCCCGCAGCAGCACGGCCACGCCTACGCCCTCCTCGCCGCTGACCGCGTTGGCGCACCAGTGCATGCCGTAGGAGAGGTAGACGTACAGCAGCCCCGGCGCCCCGAACATGGTGGCGTTGCGGGCCGTCTGGCCCCGGAAGGCATGGCTGCCGGGGTCCTCGGCGCCGCAGTAGGCCTCCACCTCCACGATGCGGCCCGACCGGGTGCCGTGGACCAGGAGCTTGTTGAGCAGCTCCGGTGCGACCTGCCTCGGGTCCCGGGCGTAGAAGGAGCGGCGAAGGCTGCCTGCTACCCGCGCCACCGGCCGACCCGCTCGGTGTCCTGGTCCAGGCGGCGCCGGAACCGGGAGAGCTGGTCGGCCACCGGCTTGGGACCGGCTCCGCCGGGCGTGGTGCGCCGGCCGACCGCGGTGCCGGGGTCCAGCAGGGGCAGGGCCTCGGTGCCGAGGTCGGGGTGGGCCTCCACCAGCTCGGCCAGGGGCACGCCCCGCTCCACACAGGACCGCACCAGCCCGCCCACCACCGTGTGCGCCTCCCGGAACGGCATGCCCCGGTCCACCAGCCACTCGGCCAAGTCCACGGAGGACGAGGCGTCCTGGTCGGCGGCGGCCTGCATGCGGGCGGTGTCGAAGTGGGCCGAGGCCAGCAGCCCACCCAGGGCGGCCAGGGCCAGGGTCACCTGGTCCAAGGCGTCGAACAGCGGCTCCTTGTCCTCCTGGAGGTCGCGGTTGTAGGCGAGGGGCAGACCCTTCAGGGTGGCCAGCATGCCGGTGAGGTGGCCGATGAGCCGGCCCGACTTGGCCCGGGCCAGCTCGGCCACGTCGGGGTTCTTCTTCTGGGGCAGCATCGAGCTGCCGGTGGCGAAGGCGTCGTCGAGGCGCATGAAGCCGAACTCGTCGCTGGACCAGAGCACCACCTCCTCGCCCACCCGGGAGAGGTGGACGCCGAGCAGGGCCATGTCGAACAGGGCCTCGGCCACGAAGTCCCGGTCGCTGACGGCGTCGAGGGAGTTCTCGAACCGGGCGCCGAAGCCCAGGGCAGCCGCCACCCAGTCGGGCTGGAGGGGCAGCGACGAGCCGGCCAGGGCGCCGGCGCCGAGGGGCGAGACGTCGAGGCGTTCGACCGTGGCCAGCAGCCGGTCCACGTCACGGGACAGGGCCCAGCCGTGGGCCAGCAGGTGGTGGGCCAGCAGGACGGGCTGTGCCCGCTGGAGGTGGGTGTAGCCGGGGAGGTAGGCATCGCCGGCGGCCTCGGCCTTGGTCAGCAGGGTGCGCTGGAGGGCCACCACCCGGCTGGCCAGGGCGGCCAGCTCCCGCCGGGCGAACAGGCGCAGGGCGGTGGCGACCTGGTCGTTGCGGCTGCGGCCGGTGTGCAGCTTGGCGCCCACGTCGCCGGCGATCTCGGTCACCCGCCGCTCGATGGCGGTGTGGACGTCCTCGTCGGTGTCGGCGAAGGCGAACGTCCCCGACGCCAGTTCCTGCCCGACCCGGCTCAGCGCGGTGAGCAGGATGCTGACCTCCTCGGCGGAGAGGATGCCGGACTGGCCCAGCCCCCGGACGTGGCCCTTGGACCCGTCCACGTCGTCGGCGGCCAGGCGCCGGTCGAACGACAGGCTGGCGGTGAAGGCGAGCAGCTCCGGGGCCGGGGTGGACCGCAGCCGGCCCTCCCACAGCCTCACGGCCCGTCCTCCCGGCGGGACTGGCGGGCCGCCCATGTCTCCACCCCGAGCCCCCAGAGCCGCACGAAGCCCTCAGCGTCTTGGTGGCGGAAGGCGTCGGCCGCCTCGTAGGTGGCCAGGCTGTAGTCGTAGAGGCCGACGTCGCTGCGCCGGCCGGCCACGATGCAGCGCCCCGGGACCTCGCAGCGCAGCCGCACCTCGCCGGTGACGAAGCGCTGGCTCTCGGCCACGAAGGCGTCGAGGGCCTGCTTGAGGGGCGAGAACCACAGGCCGTCGTAGACCAGCTCGGCGTAGCGCGGCTCGAGGCGGGCCTTCTCGTGGGCCAGGTCCCGCTCCAGGGTGAGGTCCTCCAGGTCACTGTGGGCCATCAGGAGGGCGAGGGCGCCGGGGCACTCGTAGACCTCCCGGCTCTTGATGCCGACCCGGCGGTTCTCCACCATGTCGATGCGGCCCCAGCCGTAGGAGCCGACCACGCGGGTGACCTCGTCGATCAGCTGGTGGAGGGGCAGGGCCTCCCCGTCCAGGGTCACCGGCACGCCCTCCACGAAGCCGACGGTGAGCTCGGTGGCCTCGGTGGCGGTGGGGGTGGTGAGCTCGTAGACCTCCTCGGGCGGCTGCTCCCACGGGTCCTCGAGGATCCCGCACTCGATGGTCCGGCCCCACAGGTTCTGGTCGATGGAGTACGGGCTGGCCTTGGTGACCGTGACGGGGATGTCGTAGCGGGCCGCGTACTCGATGGACTGCTCTCTGGTGAGCCCCCACTCCCGCACCGGGGCCAGGATGTCCAGGTCGGGGGCAAGGGCCCGGGTGGACACCTCGAAGCGGACCTGGTCGTTGCCCTTGCCCGTGCAGCCGTGGGCCACCGCGTGGGCGCCGTGCTCCCGTGCCGCCGCCACCATGTGCTTGACGATGAGGGGCCGGGACAGCGACGAGACCAGCGGGTACTTGCCCTCGTAGCGGGCGTTGGCCCGCAGGGCGGGCGCGACGAAGTCGCGGGCGTACTCCTCCCTGCAATCCACCACCACCGCCTCGACCGCCCCGGCCGCCAGCGCCCGCTGCCGGATGGCCTCGAAGTCGCCCCCCTGGCCGACGTCGGCGGCCAGGGCGATCACCTCCACCCCCCGCTCCTCGCCCAGCCAGCGCACGGCCACCGATGTGTCGAGGCCCCCGCTGTAGGCCAGTACCACCCGCTTCGCCATTGGCGTCGTGTTCCTTTCTCAGGTCCTGTTGTCGATCCCGGCCAGGGCCGCCAGCCGCCTGGCCACCTCGGCCCCGCCCGTGTGCTCGGCGGCCACCACCAGCACGGTGTCGTCGCCGGCGACGGTGCCGACGATCTCCTCCAGCCCGGCCCGGTCCAGGGCCGACCCCACCACGTGGGCCGACCCGGGCGGGGTGCGCAGCACCACCATGTTGGCGGAGTGGGCCACCTCCGCCACCCAGTCGCCCAGCACCCGCCGGAGGTGGTCCTCCGGTGCCAGCCGGTTCCGGGCCAGCTCGGGGATGGCGTAGACCGTCTCTCCGCCAGGGACCCGCACCTTGACGGCGCCCAGCTCGTCGAGGTCGCGCGACACGGTGGCCTGGGTGGCCACTACGCCGTCGGCGGCCAGCAACTCGACCAGCTGGGCCTGGCTGGTGACGGCGTGGCGCTCCAGCAACCCGGCCACGCGGTGCTGGCGCTGGGTCTTGCCGGTCGTCACGGCCGGGCTCCCATGAGGAACAGCAGCACGCCCCGCATGGCGTGCATGCGGTTCTCGGCCTGGCGCCAGACCACGCTGGCCGGCCCCTCCAGGACGCCGGCGCTGACCTCCTCGCCCCGGTGGGCGGGCAGGCAGTGCAGGAAGGCGGCCCCCGGCGCGGCGTGGGCCATGAGCGACTCGTCCACGGTGTAGCCGGCGAAGGCCCGCCGCCGTCGCTCGGCGTCCGCCTCCTGTCCCATGGACGCCCACACGTCGGTGTACACCGCGTCGGACCCCTTGACCGCTTCCTCCGGGGAGGTGGCCACGGTGACACGGCCGCCCAGGGCGGCGGCACGGGCCACCGTCTCGGCGGGCAGGGCGAACCCCGGCGGCGTGGCCACCCGGGCCGTCACGCCGACCAGGGCCGCGGCCAGGACCAGCGAGCGGCACACGTTGTTGCCGTCGCCCACGTAGGCGACGGTGTGGCCGGGCAGTGTGCCCCAGACCTGGCGCAGCGTCAGCAGGTCGGCCAGGGCCTGGCAGGGGTGGGCATCGTCGGACAGCAGGTTGACGACGGGCACGCCGGACGCCTCCGCCATGCGCCCCAGCTTGGCGTGCTCGAAGACCCGGGCGCCGATGACGGCGTGGTAGCGGCTCAGGACCCGGGCCGCGTCAGAGGCCGGCTCCCGCACGTCGACGTCGACCTCCTCGGCCCGCAGCGTGACCGGGTGCCCTCCCAGCTGGACGATGGCCAGCTCGGTGGCGTTGCGGGTGCGCAGCGACGGTTTCTCGAACAGCAGCACCACGCCCCGGCCGGCCAGGACCTTCGGTGGCTCGGGCACCTCGGCCAGGTCGAGGATGGCGGCCAGCTCCTCCGGGGCGAGGTCGTCGACCTCCAGCAGGTGACGGGGACGGGGGGCGTCGGTGGTCACTGGTGCACCATCGCGTTGCGATGTTCCTCCCGGGCCGGTCATGTGGTGAGCACCCCGGCCAGGATGGACAGGGCCTCGTCGATCTCCTCGTCCTGCACCAGCAGCGGCGGCTCGAGGCGGAGCGCGGCGTCGGTGACGGGGTTGACCACCAGGCCCGCCTCGAGGGCGCGGGCGGCCACCTTGCCCGCCGTGCCGGCCGCCTCCAGCTGGGCGGCCAGCAGCAGCCCCATGCCCCGCACCGACGCCACGCCGGGCAGGGCCTCGAGGCCCTTGGCCAGCCGCCTCCCGGCGGCCGCAGCCCGGGCCGGCACGTCCTCGGCTTCCATGACGGCCAGGACGGCGCGGGCCGCCGATGCGGCCAGCGGCTGGCCCCCGAGGGTGGTGCCGTGGTCCCCGGGGGCGAAGACGTCGGCCACCTCGGCCCGGGCCCAGCAGGCGCCGATGGGCACGCCGTTCCCCAGGGCCTTGGCCATGGTGACGACGTCGGGCTGGATGCCGGCGTGCTGGAAGCCGAACCAGCGCCCGGTGCGGCCCAGCCCGGTCTGCACCTCGTCCATGGCCAGCAGGACGCCCCGCTCGTCGCACAGCCGCCGGACGCCGGCCAGGTACTCCGGGGCCGGCACCTGGACGCCGCCCTCACCCTGCACCGGCTCGAGCAGGACGGCGGCCACGTCGGCGGTGAGCGCGGCGCCGAGGGCGGCCAGGTCGTCCCATGCCACGTGCCGGAAGCCTTCGGGCAGCGGTTGGAAGGCCTCGTGCTTCGAGGGCTGGCCGGTGGCGTGGAGGGCGGCCAGGGTCCGTCCGTGGAAGGACCCGTAGGCGCTCACCACCACGTGGCGGCCCCGCCCGCCCCACTTGCGGGCCAGCTTGAAGGCGCACTCGTTGGCCTCGGCGCCGGAGTTGGCGAAGAACACCTTGCCGGGAGGCCCGCCCACCAGGCGGTCCAGGGTGGCCGCCACCTCGGGCCCGATGGTGGTGCCGTAGAGGTTGGAGACGTGCAACAGGGTGCGGGCCTGCTCCCCCACCGCGTCGGCCACGGCCGGGTGGGCGTGCCCGAGCGAGGTGACCCCGATGCCGGAGAGGAAGTCGAGGTAGCGCCGGCCCTGGTCGTCGAACAGCTCCGTGCCGCGGCCCCGCACGAAGGTGACGGCCGGCGCCGGGTAGGTGGGCATCAGGGCGTGCTGGCTCATGGGCTCACCATGGTGCCGACGCCCTGGTTGGTGAACACCTCGAGCAGCAGGGCGTGGGGGGCCCGGCCGTCGAGGATGTGGGCGTGGCCCACGCCGCCGCGGATGGCGCTGATGCACGAGGTCACCTTGGGCACCATGCCGGCCACCACCGAGCCGTCGGCCAGCATGGCCTCCAGGTCGGCCACCGACACCGAGGTGCGCAGGGTGGACGGGTCGTCGACGCGGGCCCGCAGCCCCTCCACGTCGGTGAGGTACACCAGCTTCTCGGCCCGGAGGGCCTCGGCGATGGCGCCCGCCGCGGTGTCTGCGTTGATGTTGTAGGCCTGCCCCTCCGGGCTGCCGCCGATGGTGGCCACCACCGGGATGAGGTCCTCGGACAGCAGCCGTTCGATGAGGGAGGCGTTGACCGCCACCACGTCGCCTACGAAGCCCAGTTCGGGCGAGCGGGCGCTGGCGGTGATGAAGCCGGCGTCCTCGCCGGAGAGTCCGACGGCCAGGGGACCGTGCCTGTTCACGGCGGCCACGATGTCGCGGTTGACCTTGCCCACCAGCACCATGCGGGCGATGTCGAGGGTGTCGGCGTCGGTGACCCGCAGCCCCTCCCGGAACTCGGGGACCTTGCCCAGCCGGGTCATCAGGTCGCCGATCTGCGGCCCGCCGCCGTGGACCACCACGGTGCGCATGCCCACCGATGCCATGAGGGCCACGTCCTTCGCGAACCCGGCCAGCGCGTCGTTGTCGCCGATGGCGTTGCCGCCGTACTTGACCACCACGACCTTGCCCCAGAAGCGGCGGATATAGGGCAGGGCCTCGGCCAGCACGGCCGCCTTCTCCTGCGGGTTCACGACGTCGTCATGTTCTCGTCGATGTACGCGTGGGTGAGGTCGGCGGTGACCACCTCGGCCCCGCCCGGGCCCAGCCCCAGGTCGGCCGTGACCACGATCTCCCCGCCGCCCATGTAACTCTTGAGGGCGGCGTCGTCGTGGGGGGCGGCCACCCCGTCCCGGCACACCACCACCTCGCCATAGGCCACCGACACCCGGTCGGGGTCGAAGCCCACACCGGCCGATCCCAGCTCGCTCAGGATCCGGCCCCAGTAGGGGTCGCAGCCGTAGAGGGAGCACTTGACCAGCTGGCTCTCGGCCACCTTGCGGGCCGCGGCGGCGGCCTCAGCGCCGGAGCGGGCCCCGGCGACCCGGATCCGCACCAGCTTGGTGGCCCCCTCGGCGTCGGCCGCCATCTGGAGGGCCAGGCCGGTGCAGGCCTCGGTGAGGGCGAGCTCGAAGTGGTCGAGATCAGGGCGGCTTCCGACGCCGCTGGCCAGGACCAGCACGGTGTCGTTGGTGGACGTGGCGCCATCCACCGTCATCTGGTTGAACGAGGCGGCCGTGGCCCGCGCCAGCGCGGCGGCCAGCTCCTCCGGTGTCACCTGGGCGTCGGTGGTGAGCACGGCCAGCATGGTGGCCATGTGGGGGGCCAGCATGGCCGCCCCCTTGGCCATGCCGCCGATGCTCCAGCCGTCGCCGCCCACCACGGCCTCCTTGCGGCGGGTGTCGGTGGTGAGGATGGCGTCGGCCGCCCTGGCGCCGCCGTCGGGGGCCAGGCCGGCCACCAGCCTGGGCACACCGGACGCCACGGCGTCCATGTCGAGGGGGATGCCGATGAGGCCGGTGGAGCACACCAGGACCTCCTCGGTGGCGGCACCGAGCTCCCCGGCCACCAGGGCGCACGTCTGGCGGCTGGCGTTCAGGCCGGGCGCACCGGTTGCGGCGTTGGCGTTGCCACTGTTGAGCACCACGGCCCGGGCCTGGCCCGCGGTCGCCGCCAGGTGGCCGCGGCTCACCTGGACCGGGGCGGCCGTGGCCAGGTTGGTGGTGAACACGCCGGCGGTGGGCACGGCCCCGCCCCCGTCGGTGGCCACCAGGGCCAGGTCGGGCCGGCCGGCCGGCTTGATGCCGCACGCCACGCCGTTGGCCACGAACCCGGCCGGGGTGGTGACGCTCATCGGCCCACCATCGCTTCGGGATGGCGTGCCGATGGGGCTCTCCGCTGGAAGGGCCGCTCGGGCCCCGCTCGCCCTGCGGGATCGCTCACGGGTAGATGCCGGTGACCGGCAGCCCGGCCGTCTCGTCCAGCCCCAGGGCCAGGTTGGCGCACTGCACGGCCTGGCCCGAGGCGCCCTTGACCAGGTTGTCGAGGGCGCACAGGACCACCACCCAGCCGGTGCGGGGGTCCTGGCGGGCGGTGAGGTGGGCGGAGTTGGAGCCGAGGGTGGCCTTGGTGGACGGGGACCGGTCGGTGACCAGCACGAAGGGCTCGTCCTCGTAGCAGCCGCGCAGCACAGCGAGGGGGTCGCCGCCGGCCGGACCGGGCCGGGCGTAGCAGGTGGCCAGGATGCCCCGGGTCATGGGCGCCAGGTGGGGCGTGAACAGCACGGTGGCGCCGGTGGCCTGCTCCATCTCGGGGGTGTGGCGGTGGGTCAGCAGGCCGTAGGCGGTGAAGTCCTCGTTGGCGGCCGAGAAGTGGGTGGTGGGCGTCGGCACCCGGCCCGCGCCGGAGACGCCGCTGGCCGCGTCCACGATCACCCCGTCGGGCTCGATGGCGCCGGCCCGCACCAGGGGGGCCAGGGCCAGGGCGGCGGCGGTGACGTAGCAGCCGGCGGCAGCCACCAGAGCGGCGCCGCGGAGCTGGTCCCGGAACAGCTCCGGGATGCCGAAGGCGAACTCGGCCAGCAGGTCGGGGGCGGCGTGGGGCTCGCCGTACCAGGTGGGATAGAGGCTGGCGTCGTGCAGCCGGAAGTCGGCGGCCAGGTCCACCAGCTTCCCGGCCCGCTTGCGCAGGTCGGGCACCAGCGCCTGCGAGGCGCCGTGAGGCAGGGCCAGGAACACCACGTCGAGGCCCTCGGCCGCGGCCGGGTCGGGTTCGGCCAGGACCAGGTCCGGGTAGGCGGCGGCCAGGCTCGGGTACAGCAACGCCACCGGCGTGCCGGCAGTGGTGTCACCGGTGGCCAGCACCACCTCCAGCTCCGGGTGGGCGGCGATCAGGCGCAGCAGCTCGGCGCCGGTGTACCCCGACGCCCCGAAGATGCCGGCCCTGACCACCAGGTCAGCATACGGGTTACTGCATACTCATGCAACCCGGCGGGCAGCGGGGCAGGCCCCGTCTTGTGATCAGCGGTCAGCGGCGGGCGATGTAGGCGTCGCGCAGGACCGATGCCTCCAGCTCCATCTCTTCGAGCCGGTGCTTGACCACGTCGCCGATGCTGAGCAGGCCGTACAGCACGCCGTCCTCCACCACGGGCAGGTGGCGGTGCCGGCTACGGGTCATCTCGGCCATGGCGTCCTTGATGGTGGTGTCCGGCGAGCACACCGGCACGCCCTTGGACATGACGGCGGCCACCGTCGCCTCCGGGGCCCGGGCCCCGTTGCGGGCCAGCTCCCGCACCACGTCCCGTTCGGACAGCACGCCGTCCAGGTGGGCACCGTCGGCCGACACCACCAGGGCGCCGATGCCCAGGGCGGCCAGCCGGTGCACGGCCAGGTCGAGGGTGGCGTCCGGCCGGATCGTCTCGACCGACCGGCCCTTCGCCTTCAGGATGTCCCGGACCTTCATCACCCACCTCCTGATCGTGGCCAGGACCATGGTGCCGCGTCCGGGCCGGGACCACAACGCATTCGTTGTCGGGGCCGGCCCGGGGCCGAGCGTCAGGCGCGCAGCTCGCCCCCGTGGGCCGAGGCCACCGCCTCGATGCAGCGCCGGCGCACCTCGGCCAGGTCGGCGTCGGTGAGGGTGCGGTCGGGCGCCTGGAGTCGGAGCCGGAAGGCCAGGCTGCGGCGGCCGACGCCCAGCCGGTCGCTGCGGTACACGTCGAACAGGCGGAGGTCGACGAGGAGATCGCCGGCCGCGGCGCCGATGGTCTCGGCCACGGTGCCGGCCGGCACCGCGTCGTCGACCACGTAGGCCAGGTCGATGTCGGCCGAGGGCTGGCGGCTGACCGGCACCGCCCGGGCGTAGGTCCGTTCCGTGGGGAGCAGGACCCCCAGGTCGAGGTCGATCCAGCCCACCCGGCCCTCGACGCCGAAGGCGGCCAGCACGTCGGGGTCCACCTCGCCCACCACGCCGGCGCCGGCGCCGACGCCGGCGACCAGGCGGGCGGTGCGGGTGGGGTGC
>JBOGHQ010000277.1:0-9445 GCA_050744785.1 Acidimicrobiales bacterium
GCGCGGCCGCCCTGTGCGGCGGCGGGGGCCAGGGCGCGGCCGCACTGGTACGGGTGGCCGGGTGACCGCCGTCGACGGCGGCTTCGCCCGCCAGCTGCCCGAGGGCGATGCCGGCCTCACCGGCGAATGGCTCGAGTCGCTCGACGAGGTCATCGACGCCCACGGCACCGGCACGGCCCGCATGGTGCTCACCCGGCTGCTGCACTGGGCGTCGGAGAAGAACGTCGGCTACCCGCCCAGCCGCACCACCCCGTACCTCAACTCCATCCCGCCCGCCGAGCAGCCGCCCTGCCCCTCCGACGTGGCCCTGGAGCGCCGCATCGAGGCCCTGGTGCGCTGGAACGCGGCCGTGATGGTGTCGCGGGCCAACGCCCGCTCGGAGGGCATCGGTGGCCACCTGTCCACGCCGGCCTCGGCCACCTGCCTCTACGAGATGGGGTTCAACCACTTCTTCACGGGCAAGGAGGACGGCGGGGCCGGCGACCAGATCTTCTTCCAGGGCCACGCCACCCCCGGCATCTATGCCCGGGCCTTCCTGGAGGGCCGCCTCGGCGAGGCGCAGGTCGACCGGTTCCGCCGCGAGGTCGGCGGAGGGGGCCTGTCGAGCTACCCCCACCCCCGGCTCATGCCCGAGTTCTGGGAGTTCCCCACCGTCTCCATGGGCCTCGGGCCGATCAACGCCATCTACCAGGCCCGCTTCAACCGTTACCTGGCCCAGCGGGGCATCGCCGACACCAGCGCCTCGACGGTGTGGTGCTTCCTGGGCGACGGCGAGTGCGACGAGCCGGAGACGCTCGGCGCCCTGTCCATCGCGGCCCGGGAGCAGCTGGACAACCTGATCTTCGTGGTGAACTGCAACCTCCAGCGGCTGGACGGGCCGGTACGGGGCAACGGGAAGATCATCCAGGAGCTCGAAGCCGCCTTCCGGGGGGCCGGCTGGAACGCCCTCAAGGTGGTGTGGGGCTCTCGAATGGACGAGCTGCTGGCCCGCGACCACGACGGCGCCCTGGTGGAGAAGCTGCAGGCCACGCTGGACGGCGAGTACCAGAAGTACGCGGTGGAGGGGCCGGCCTACGTGCGGGCGAGGTTCTTCGGCTCCGACCCGCGCCTGGCGGCGTTGGTGGAGGACCTGGACGACGACGACCCGGTGTTCAGGCTGCCCCGGGGCGGCCACGACCGGGCCAAGCTGTACGCCGCCTACGCGGCGGCGGCGGCCCACCGGGGCGCCCCCACCGTCATCCTCGCCAAGACCCTCAAAGGCTCGCGCCTGGGGCCCAAGATCGAGTCCCGCAACGCCGCCCACCAGGTCAAGAAGCTGCCCCAGGACCAGCTGGCCGAGCTGCGGGACCGGCTCAACCTCACCGACCTCATCCCCGACGAGGCCCTCGACGCGGACCACCCCCCGTTCGTCCGCCTGCCAGAGGGCTCGCCCGAGGAGGCCTACCTCTTCGAGCGGCGCCGGGCCCTGGGCGGCCCGGTGCCGCGGCGGGTGCTGCGCTTCCGCTCCCCGGGCCAGCCCGACGACGCCTGCTTCGCCGAGCTGCGCAAGGGCTCGGGGGAGCGGGCCGTGTCCACCACCATGGCCTTCGCCGGGCTGCTGCGCTCGCTCCTGCGTGACACCACGGTGGGGAGCCGGGTGGTGCCCATCGTCCCCGACGAGGCCCGCACCTTCGGCCTCGACCCGCTGTTCGGGGAGGTGAAGATCTACGCCCCCTTCGGGCAGCGCTACGAGCCGGTGGACGGCTCCATGCAGCTCGCCTACCGGGAGAGCACCGACGGCCAGATCCTCCAGGAGGGGATCACCGAGGCCGGCGCCATGGCGTCGTTCACCGCGGCCGGCACCAGCTACGCCACCTGGGGCGAGCCCACCATCCCCTTCTACATCTTCTATTCCATGTTCGGCTTCCAGCGGGTGGGGGACCTGATCTGGGCCTTCGGTGACGTGCGGGGGCGGGGCTTCCTGCTGGGTGCCACCGCGGGACGCACGACGCTGAGCGGCGAGGGTCTCCAGCACCAGGACGGCCACAGCCTCCTGCTGGCCTCCACCGTGCCCAACCTGGCCGCCTATGACCCCGCCTTCGCCTACGAGGTGGCCACCGTGGTGCAGGACGGGATGGCCCGCATGTACGGCGAGGAGCCGGAGGACCTCTTCTACTACCTGACCCTCTACAACGAGAACTACCCCATGCCGGCCATGCCCGAGGGGCCCGCCATTCCCGGCACGGATGAGTCGGTGCAGGACGGCATCCTGCGGGGCATGTACCGGTTCGCGCCGGCGCCGGAGGGCCCGTCCCGCCGGGCCACCATCCTGTTCAGCGGCACGGCCCAGGGCGCGGCCCGGGAGGCGGTCCAGCTGCTGGCCGAGCACCACGACGTGGCCGCCGAGCTGTGGAGCGTCACCTCCTACAAGGCCCTGCGGGAGGACGCGCTGCGGTCGGCCCGGTGGAACCGGCTCCACCCCGCCGAGCTGCCCCGGGCGCCGCGGGTCACCGCCGCGCTGCACACCACCGACGGCCCCTGCGTGGCCATCACCGACTTCATGAAGGCGGTGCCGGACCAGGTGGCCCGCTGGGTGCCGGGCCAGCTCACCACCCTGGGCACCGACGGGTACGGGCGCTCGGACTCCCGGGCCGCCCTGCGCCGGCACTTCGAGACCGACGCCCCCCACCTCGTGGTGGCGGTGCTGGCCGCGCTGGCCGACCGGGAAGAGGGCAAACCGGAAGAGGTGGCTGACGCCATCGCCCGCTACGACCTCGAGCCGGAGGCCGTCGAGCCTCTGCTGGCGTGACGGCGGGCGGTACCGGGCCGGCGGGCCCGGCAACCCTGGTCCAGCGCGTCGGCGTGGTGGGCTGCGGCCTCATGGGGTCGGGCATCGCCGAGATCAGCGCCCGCGCCGGCCTCGACGTGGTGGTGCGCGAGGTCGACGAGGACGCCGTCGCCGCCGGCCGGGAGCGCATCGAGACCTCGATGGCGCGGGCGGTGCGGCGCGGCAAGCTGGCTGCCGAGGAGGCCGGCGCCGCGCTGGGCCGGCTGCAGTACACCACCGACCTGGGCGAGATGGCCGGCCGCCAGCTGGTCATCGAGGCTGTCACCGAGTCGGAGGTGGCCAAGCTGGAGGTCTTCGCCGCCCTGGACAAGGTGGTGGCCGACCCCGATGCCATCCTGGCGTCCAACACCTCGTCCATCCCGATCATGCGCCTGGCCATGGCCACCGGCCGGCCCGGGCAGGTGGTGGGCCTGCACTTCTTCAGCCCGGTGCCGGTCCTCAAGCTGGTGGAGCTGGTGCCGTCGCTGATGACCACCGAGGCCACCGTCACCCGGGCCCGGGACGTTGCCGAGCAGGTGCTGGACAAGCGGGTGATCATCTCCAAGGACCGGGCCGGCTTCGTGGTCAACGCCCTGCTGATCCCGTACATCATCTCGGCCATCCGGATGCTGGAGTCGGGCTTCGCCACCGAGGAGGACATCGACTCCGGCATGGTGCTCGGGTGCAACCACCCCATGGGCCCCCTGGCCCTGGCCGACTTCATCGGCCTGGACACCACCAGGGCCGCCGCCCAGTCCCTCTACGACGAGTTCAAGGAGCCCCTCTACGCCCCGCCCCCGCTGCTGGCCCGCATGGTGGAGGCCGGCCTGCTGGGCCGCAAGACCGGCCGGGGCTTCTACCCCTACGAGCCCGCCGCCTGACCCCCAAGGCCGTTCTGGTCCCGAAATCGGTACCGAAACGGTCTCGTTTTCGGGACCAGAACGGGGAGGGGCCGGCGGGAACGGCCTACTTCCGGCCCACGGCCACGATGGAGGTGCCGAACGGCAGGGGCACCTTGCTGATCAGCATCTGCTCGGCCCGGGTGAGCAGGAGGGCCAGGCGGTCCACGGCGAGGGACGTGCGGTCCAGGCCCAGCTGGGTGTCGGCGTTGGTGGCCAGCCGGCGCTGGAGCCAGACCGGCAGCACCAGCCAGCTGAACACGTGCGAGGAGAACGCCACGTCGAAGCCGGCCTGCTCCAGGTGCTCCTTGAGCCGGGGGCGGGTGTAGCGGCAGACGTGGCCGAGCAGCTCGTCGGCCTGGCTCCACAGCCGGGGGTGGGCCGGCACGCCCACCACCACGATGCCGCCGGGGCGGAGGGCCCGGTGGGCGTCGGCCAGGGTGGCGACGGGGTCGTCGAGGTGCTCGACGACGTCGAGCAGCGTGATCACCCCCACGCTGGCCTCGGGCAGGGGAAGGTGGGCGGTGGAACCCACCACCGCGGCCAGGCCGTGCCGCTCCCGGGCGATGCGGACCAGCGCCTCGGAGCCCTCCACCGCCACCACCCGCCCCGGCGGCCAGCCCAGGATGGCCGTGACCCCGCCGGCACCGGCACCCACGTCCACCAGCACCGGCGCGGGCCCGGTCTGGGGCCGGAAGCGGCGGATGACGTCGGAGACGAAGGCGCCCTTGCTCCGGAACCACCAGTGGCCGGTGTCGGACTCGATCAGGGTGGCGGCCTGGTGGTCGTCGAAGATCCCGCTGGGCACGCCCTCCACCTGCCCGGTGGGGACGGCGCGCACCGTGCCCATGATCCGGGGCAGGGCGGCCACCATCCTGGTCCCGTCGCGAACCAGGCGGACCCGGGTCCGCTCGTCGTTGCTCCAGTCGACGGCCACCTCCCGCACCACCACCCCGAGCCGGCGGGCGATGGCGATGACCTCCACGTCCCAGGCGAAGCCCACCTCCCGGCTGTGGGGCAGGAGCAGCTCCCACACCTTGCGGGAGGCCACCTTGGCGCCGCATTGCGTGTCGGCCACGCCGGGCGTCAGGGTGAGCTGGACCAGCCGGTTGTAGGCCCGGCCCAGGCGTTCCCGCACCGGCCCCTGAGGTCGGAGGAGGCGGGAGGCGGCCACGTCGCGGGAGCCGATGGCCAGCACCCGGCCCACGGCGGCGGCGTCGAGCATGTCCTCCAGCTGGGCCAGCGGTGTGGACAGGTCGATGTCGCAGAAGCCGGCGTAGTCGGCGGTGGCCGCCTCCAGGCCGGCCCGGACCGCCGCCCCCTTCCCCTCGTGCGGGCGGCGGAGCAGCTCGCCGCACAGCTCGGGGTGACGGGCCAGGAAGGCCTCGGCCAGCGAGGCGGTGGCGTCGGTGCTGCCGTCGTCCACGAACAGCACCTCGCTGCCGGCCGGGTAGCGCCCCACGAAGCCGGCCAGCTCCTCGGCGTGCTCGACGAAGCGCTCCTCCTCGTTGTACATCGGCACCACCAGCGAGAGGCTGTGGGCCGGCGCCTCCCTCATGGCCGGCTGCCGGCCAGGTGCACGGTGAGGGCGTCCACCAGCGGCAGCAGGCGGGCCCGCTCCGGCACCAGCGGCTCGGCCACGCCCTCGTCGAGGGCCCCCTCGGCGCACACCGGCCCCACGCAGGCGGCGACCACGGCCCCGTTCAGGGCCGCCCGCAGGTCCCCGGCCCGCCCTGCCCCCTCGGCCAGGGTGAAGAGGTTGTGCACGGCCGGGGCGGTGGTGAAGGTGACCGCGGCCAGGGCACCCGAGCAGGCCGCCTCCACCAGGGCCAGGGCCGGGACGGGGTCGGCAGGCAGGCCGGCCCGGTAGGCGTCGACCTCGACGACCTCGGCCCCGGCCGCCTGCAACCGGGCGGTGGCGGCCGGCAGGGCGGTGGCGTGGAGCTGCAGCACCACCCGCCGGCCCTCGAGCGGCTCCTGGAGCACGGCGTCCACCAGCTCGCCGAAGCGCTCGGTGGGCGCCCGCCACCACTGGGGGAGCCCGAAGCCCCCGTTGGCCGATGCCGCCTTGGCGCCCCGGTTGGCGATCCGGGCCGAGGCCAGGGCGGCCAGGAGCTGGTCGCGCAGGCCCCATCCCTCGGCCGCGGTCACCCACGCCCGCATGCCGTAGCCGGTGGAGGCCAGCACGTAGTGGGGCGGCCGGGCGGCCAGGTCCTCGGTGACCCGGCGCAGCGCGGCGTCGCCGTCGCGGGCCGCGATGGCGAGGGCCGGCCCGTGGAGGGTGGCCGCCCCCCGCCGCTCGAAGAGCCGGGCCTGCTCGCCGGCCCGCCGCTCGGCGGTGATGCCGATAGTGAGACCGGCCAGGGGGGCGTGGTCGGTCACGGGGATCCCTCGCTGCCCTCGGAGCCCGCAGGGCCGTCGGAGCCCACGGGGCCTCCCCGCTCCCGGAGGGAGAACCAGAAGAAGCCGTGGGCGGGCAGGGTGACCAGGTAGGGCGCATCCTCGATCACCGGGAAGCGGGCCCCGCCCAGCAGCTCCACCGGCTCCAGCCCCACGAAGCCGCCCAGCTCCAGGCGGGCCGGTTCCGGCGACCGGTGGAGGTTGTTGACGCACAGCACCACGTCGCCCTCCAAGCGTCGCACGTAGGACAGCACGGCCGGGTGGCCGGCCTCCACGATCTCCAGCGAGCCGGCGCCCAGCACATTGGCGTGGGAACGGCGCACCTCCAGCATGCGGCGCATCCAGTGCAGGGACGAGCTGGTGTTGCGCATCTCGGCTTCCACGTTGACGGCCTGGTAGCCGTACACGGGGTCCATGAGGGGCGGGAGGTAGAGGCGGGCGAAGTCGGCCCGGCTGAACCCCGCATTGCGGTCGGGGTTCCACTGCATGGGCGTGCGGACGCTGTCCCGGTCGCCCAGGTAGATGTTGTCGCCCATGCCCAGCTCGTCGCCGTAGTAGAGGATGGGGCTGCCCGGCAGCGAGAACAGCAGGGCGTGGAGCAGCTCGGCCACGCTGCGGTCGTTCTCCACCAGCGGGGCCAGCCGGCGCCGGATGCCCAGGTTGAGCTTCATGCGCGGGTCCGAGGCGAACTCGCTGTACATGTAGTCCCGCTCTTCGTCGGTGACCATCTCCAGGGTGAGCTCGTCGTGGTTGCGGAGGAAGCAGGCCCACTGGCAGCCGGCGGGGATCTCCGGCGTCAGGCCCAGGATGTCGATGACGGGCTGGCGGGACCCCTGGCGGAGGGCCATGAACAGGCGCGGCATGAGCGGGAAGTGGAAGCACATGTGGCACTCGTCGCCGTCGCCGAAGTAGTCCACGACCTCGGCCGGCCACTGGTTGGCCTCGGCCATCAGCACCTTGCCGGGGAACTCGGCGTCCACCTCCTTGCGCAGCCGCCTGAGGAACTGGTGCGTCTCCGGGAGGTTCTCGCCGTTGGTGCCGTCCCGCTCGAACAGGTAGGGGACGGCGTCGAGGCGCAGGCCGTCCAGCCCGATGTCGAGCCAGAACCGCACCACGTCGAGGATGGCCTGCTGGACCTCGGGGTTCTCGTAGTTGAGGTCGGGCTGGTGGGAGAAGAAGCGGTGCCAGAAGTACTGCTCCCGCTGGTGGTCCCAGGTCCAGTTGGAGGTCTCCGAGTCGACGAAGATGATGCGGGCCTCGGGCCAGCGGTCGTCGGTGTCGCTCCACACGTACCAGTCCGCCTTGGGGTTGGCACGGTCCTGCCGGGACTCCTGGAACCACGGGTGCTGGTCGCTGGTGTGGTTGACGACCAGGTCGGCGATGACGCGTATGCCGCGGCGGTGGGCCTCCTCCACCAGCGCCTCCGCGTCAGCTAGATCGCCGTACTCGGGGAGCACGGCGAAGAAGTCGGAGATGTCGTAGCCGCCGTCGCGCAGAGGGGACTGGTAGAAGGGCAGCAGCCAGATGCAGTCGACGCCGAGCCACTCCAGGTAGTCGAGCTTTTGGGCCAGGCCCCCAAGGTCGCCGGTGCCGTCGTTGTCGCCGTCGAAGAAGGCCCGGACGTAGATCTCGTAGAACACGGCGCGCTGGTACCAGCGCTCGTCGTTCTCGATGGGCGTGACCTCGCCTGCGTGGTCCGGTGCCTGGGCAGCGGCACCGGACGCAGCCGAGTCAGGGTCGCTCCGCAGCAGCCTCACCACCGTCGACTCTCTCGGAAGGGCCGACCTTAGTAGGCCCGGGTGCCCCCGAAGAGGACGAAGGGTCGGGCTGCCGCCCCCAGCGGGAGCCGTTCGGCCGCCTCCTCCACGGCCGCCCCGGCCCCGCGGTTGGTGACGAAGGGCGGGAACAGGCCGAAGCGTTCCATGGAGGGCTCGGACAGGCCGGCCCCCACCAGGGCGGGGAGGATCACCTTGGGCCGCATGCGGAGCAGGCCGCGCTCGTGCTTCCACCGCATCTCGGGCGTGAGGGTGATCTGCACGTAGTAGAGGGGGTTCCAGGGGTTGGGCTCCAGGAAGGCGACGTGGCCGCCGGGCCGCACCAGGGCGGCCGCCTTGGCCAGGCAGGCGTCCACGTCGTGGACGTGGTGGAGCACCATGAAGCCGACCACGGCGTCGAAGGTGCCGTTCATCTCCGGCGGGCAGTCGAGCAGGTCGAAGCCGTGCCGCGGGATCTCCCGGCGCCCGACCATGAACTGGCCCATCTGCTCGAGCAGGGCGGGGGAGAGGTCGAGGCCCTCCACCGCCACACCCAGGTCGTCCAGCAGCAGCGTGTAGCGGCCCAGGCCGCATCCCACCTCGAGGACCCGGTGGCCCGGCTGGATGCCGGCGAAGCGCACCATGCGGTCCACGTGGCGGCGTAGGTACCGCGAGCCGGTGGGTCGCAGGGTGCGCTGGTCGGTGGTCTCGAAGTAATGGCGCTGGCGCTGGTTGTGGAGGTCGACCTGCCGGTCGCCGACGGCGGTCATGGCCCCGGTGTCCTTTCCGCTGGCTGGCACTCCCACCGCCGGGCTGGGCCGGTGGCTACCGGCCGTGATCCTATTGCGCCCATGCGCTCGCAGCGGGGAAGGGCCCTCCTGGTGCTCGTCCTGGCCTGGCTGGCCTTCTTCCTGCCCGTGTTCAAGGGCGAGGTGCGCTTCCCGGTGGACTACGCCGGCCCCGAAGCGCCCGGCGCCGCGCCCACGCCGGTGGCCAACGGCGAGCTGGGCGACGCCTACTACGCCATGTACCCCTGGCACCACTACCTGGGGGACCGCCTGCGGGAGGGCGAGCTGCCCCTGTGGGACCCCCACCGCTTCGCCGGCACGCCCTTCGCGGCCGACATCGGGGTGGGTGCCTTCTACCCCCCCAACTGGGCCTACGCGGCCGACGACCACCTCCTGGTGTTCACCCTGCTGAGCATGGCCGCCAGCCTGGCCGCCCTCCTCGTCACCTACTGGTTCCTTCGGGTCCACGGGCTCCATCCCGCCGCGGCCGCCTTCGGGGCCCTGGCGTTCGCCTTCTCCGCCTTCCTGGTGAAGTGGGCCACCAACGAGACAGTGGCCAACTCCACCATCTGGATGGCCCTCCCTCTGGGTGGGCTGGAGCTGGCCCGGCAGGGGCGGGTGCGGCGGGGGACCACCCTCGCCGCCTTCGGGCTGGTGCTGCCCATCCTCGGCGGCCACGCCCAGATCGCCCTCTACGTGTGGTTCGCGGTGGCCATCTGGGTGGTGGTGAGCATGGTGGCGGCCGCCCTCGGCCCCGGGCGGCGGGCCGGCGCCGGTCCACCCCTGCTGGGCCGCGTC